>JBJMOZ010000199.1:0-4781 GCA_045803465.1 Gemmatimonadales bacterium
AGCCGATCATGTCGACGAGCGCGATGGCGATCAGCACCGAGAGCCGACGCAGCTGGCCGCGCGTCTCGGCGTTCATCGGAACTCCTCCCGTTCGACGGCGAGCAGGAACACCACCGCGCTCACGAGCATCAGCACCACGCCATAGGCCGCGGCCACGCCGACGTCGCCCTGGCGCAGGCTGCCGAGGATCTCGAGCGAAATGGGCCGCGTATCGTAGGTATAGAGCAGGATGCTCGTGACGAAGTCGCCGAACGCCGTCACGAAGGCGAGCGTGCCGGCCGCGACCAGGGAGGGCCGAAGCAGCGGCAGCAGCACCCGCCCGAGCGTGCGCAACCGCCCGGCACCGAGCACCGATGCGGCCTCCTCGTATCCCGGATCCAGGGCCCGATAGCCGGCCAGCAGCGCGCGGCCGGCGATCGGGATGTCGCGCACCAGGTAGGCGAGTGGGAGGATCACGGGGGTTCCCACCAGGATCACGCGCGCGAACCAGGGCGCGTGCACGCTGAACGCGGTCGCGAGCGCGATCGCGAACACGGTGCCCGGCACCGCCCAGGGCAGCGAGAGGAGCCATTCCAGCAGACCCGAGGCGCGCACCCTTCGCCGCACCACCAGTGCGCCTGCCACGAGGCCGATGCCGACCGCGGCCACCGTGGCTGCCGCGGCCATCCACAGGCTGGTGGCCAGGGGGCGTGAGCGGACCGGGTCGCTGAGCAGCGTCACGTAGTTGCCCAGTGTGTACGCCGGGGGCACCGCCTCCGTGGTCCAGGTGCCCACGGGCACGAACGAGACGAGCACGAGGGTCGCGTGCGGCAGCAGCAGGACGAGCGCGATCACCCACGCGCCGATGGCCGTCGCCAGTCGCAGATGCGGCGAGAGCGGCCGCCGTGGCGCCGGCGGCGCGCCCTTGCTGCCACCGGTGACCTGCGCGCGGTCGAGCCGGCGCGCGACGACCAGCGCCAGCAGGGCGACCAGCGCCAGCGCGATCGTCTCCACCATGGCGAGCTCGCTGTCGCCATTCAGGCGGGTCGAGACGATCTGCGTCGCCATCACGCGGAATCCGCCGCCGAAGATGTAGGGCGCACTGAACGACGCAAGCGACGTGAGGAACACGAGCACCGCTGCCCCAGCGAGCGCCGGCGTCAGCAGCGGGAACACGACGCGCCGAAACATCCGCCACCGACCGGCGCCCAGGCTCTGTGCCGCCTCGTACGCGGCGCCGTCGATGTTCCGCAGCGCCGCACGTGTGAAGAGGTAGAAGTACACGTACATCGAGTACGCGTGCACCAGCAGGATGCCGCCGGCGCCTTGCAGGCGCCACGGCGGATCGGTGGTGCCGGTGACCCACTGCACCAGGTGCGCCACGAAGCCCGTCTCGCCCCACAGGAACAGGAAGGCGATCACGCCCACCAGCGGCGGCAACACCACCGGCAGCGCCACCAGCTCGGCGAGCAGGCGACGCCCCGGGAATTCCACGCGCGTGAACAGGAAGGCGAGCGGCACGCCGATGAGCGCCGACAGCACGACGCTGGCGATCGAGATCCACAGGCTCCCCCAGAGCGCGCCCCACTCGTTGCGGCGGCCGAAGAAGCGGCGCACCCACTCGAGCGTGGGCCCCGCGTCGCCGCGCAATCCTTCCGCCGCCACGAGCAGCAGCGGATAGGCCACCAGCCACACGAGCAGCAACGCGAGGCACGCGCCGGCCCACTCGCTGCGCGTGTGCGGAGCGCGACTCACGTCTCGGGCGGAAAGAGGTGAATGCCGCCCTGGCTGCGGCGGCTCGGCGCGACGCCCACCGCCTCGCCGATGTGCACCGATCCCGGGGGTGCGGCGACCTCGAGCAAATGCCCGTTCTGCAGCAGCACGCTCACCAGGGCCGTGGGGCCGGCGAAGCGCACCGCCGTGACGCGGCCGCTGGGCACGTCCGCGACGGGCCCCACCAGGCGCGCGGCCTCCGGACGTACGTACAGCGTGGCGGGCCCGGCCTCCGTGCACTCGCGCAGCGCCTCGGGCAGCTCCCAGCGTCCGTCGGCCAGGCGGAGCGTGCTCCCGGCATCGACGACCACCGGCACCCGGCTGCTGCGGCCGATGAACGACACCACGAAGGGCGACGCGGGGCGCGCGTAGAGGTCCATGGGCGTGCCGAGTTGCTCGAGCCGCCCGCGTCGCAGCAGCGCCACGCGGTCGCCGAGCTCGAACGCCTCCTCCTGCTCGTGCGTCACCAGCACCGTGGTGATGCCCACGCGCTCGATCACCTCGCGCAATTCCCGGCGCGTACGCTCCCGGAGCGCAGGGTCGAGGTTCGAGAGCGGCTCGTCCAGCAGCAGCACGCGGGGCTCTGGGGCGAGCGCCCGCGCCAGCGCGACGCGCTGCTGCTGCCCCCCTGACAGTTGCGTGATTCGCCGCGAGGCGTAGCCAGCCAGGTCCACGAGACCGAGCGCCGTGGCGACCCGCGCGCGCAGGGCATCGCCCTTCACGCCGAGGGACTCGAGGCCGAACGCCACGTTGGCGCCCACGTCGAGGTGCGGAAAGAGCGCATAGTGCTGGAAGACCATGCCGAACCGGCGCTGGGCGGGCGGCAGCGCGGTGACGTCGTCGCCGTCGACGACGATGCGGCCATCGTCCGGCGTCTCGAAGCCCGCGAGCAGCCGCAGCGCGGTCGTCTTGCCGCTGCCGCTCGGGCCCAGCAGCGCCAACACTTCGCCGCGCTCCAGCGTGAGCGAGAGCGCATCGACCGCGCGCACGTCGCCGAAGTGCTTGGTGAGCCGCTCGAGCGCGAGATGGCCCACGCTCACCGGCGGCGTCCCGAGCCGCGCACGTGCTGGTCCCAGTACGCCATCCAGCCGCTGCCTTCACGCGCGAGAAGCGTCCAGTCCATCGTGGCCACCTGCATCTCGTGCATCACGTCCGCCACCCAGGCGGGTACGTCCGCCTCGGGCAGGTCGGTGCGCGCGGGCAGGCGGAACACCTCGCGTGCCGTCAGGATCTGCGCCTCGCGTCCACCCACGAACTCCACGAAGGCGCGTGCCGCGTCCGGATGCGGCGCGCCGCGCACGATGGCGATGGCGTCGTCGATGACCACGGTCCCGCTGGCGGGAAAGACGTAGTCGAACGGCAGCCCCTTGGCGCGGCTGATGAGGATGTCGGGCAGGTCCCAGAGCGTGACCGTGCCTTCCTCGCGCGCGAGCTTCTGGTCGAGCACGGCGGGGTTGAGGGTGTAGGCGCGCGTCTGTCCGTCGAGCCGGCGCAGCCACTGCATGCCGGCCGCCGTGTCGCCCGTGGCGGCGATGCTGCGGTAGAGGATCAGCCCCCAGATGGCCCGCATCGTCCCGCTCGCCACGGGATCGCGGATGAGCACCTGGTCGTGCCAGCGCGGCGCGAGCACGTCGTCCCAGTCCCTGGGGGCCTCGGCGCGCGGCACCGCGCGCGAGTTGAACGCGATGACCGCCGGCGTGCGGTACACCCCGAAGTAGTAGTCGCCCGGCCCATGCGTCGACGTGTCGGTTGCCGTGGCCCATGACGGCCGGTAGGGCACGATGAGCGAATCGGTGACGCCGCGTGCGAAGAGTGTCGCCGGTCCACCGAACCAGACGTCGGCCTGCGGGTTGACGCGCTCGAAGCGGAGCCGGTCGAGGATCTCCTGACTGCCCATGTCGAGCCAGCGCACGTCGACGTCGGGACGCTCCTGCTCGAACACCCGCTCGAGCAGCGCGAGCTGGTCCCGCCCGTGCGGCGAGTACACCAGCACGGGCGTGCGCCCGTCGTCCCTGCACGCCGCCAGCATCAGGAAGAGCAGCGCAAGCCGCCCCGTCGGCGTCACTTCACCGCCAGCAGGTTCGCGAACAACCGGAATGCCCCGGGCACGCCAGCGGGCAACTGGCGGAAGAAGCTCAGGGCGGTATACACGTACACGCCCTTGCCCTCACGCGCGATCAGGATTCCGCCCTCCAGCGGTGGCTCGCCCGGATCGTGCATCGCGATCACCGGCCGGAACGCCGGACCCCACTCGCGCGGGAAGTAGAGGCCGCGCTCCTGCACCCAGCCCTCCCAGTCCTGCGGGCCGATGCGATTCGGCAGGCGCAGGACCGGATCATCGGCACGCAGCGCCGTCACCGCCGCCCGCTCGTCGGTGACCCGGTCGTGCCCACCCAGCAGGGACGCGCTGTACGGCGGTGTGATGCCGGGTCCCATCGCCTGGCCCCCCTCGGCGCGGCCGAAGAGACGCGCCCACACGGCGAGCCGGTCGGGGGCGAAGCCGCGCAGGAAGAACTCGTACTGCTGGTACTGCACCAGCAGCAGGCCGCCCGCGCGGACCCAGGCGCGCAATCGTGCATTCGCGGCCGACACCGCGGCATCCGTTTCGTAGGCCCGCGGGCCGATGACGATCGCATCGTAGCGTGCAAGGTCGGCCCCTCCGATGGCACCGGGACCGATCACCTCCATCGGAAAACCGGCCGCCGCGAGCGCTTCCGGCACGGCGTCGGCCGCCCCGCGCACGTATCCGATACGTCGTCGCAGCGGCAGGGCGAGATCGATCGGCGTCACGCGGGTCTCGGCCGCGTGGAACGAACTGCGGGTGCGGATGTGCGGATAGCTGATCACCTGCCGGGTCGTGGCGTAGCTTCGACCGGACTCGTCCTCGGCCACGGCGCGGATGAGGCGTCCGTCGACGGCGAGTGACGCAGGAGGGCGCACGGCGAAGGCGAGTTCCTGCGTATCGCCCTCGCCGGAGAGGGCGAAGCGCTGCGACGCCACCGGAGGCCAACCCTTCGGAAGTTCCAGCC
>JBJMOZ010000300.1:0-2843 GCA_045803465.1 Gemmatimonadales bacterium
CGGATCACGGGACCGCCGCTGCTCGGGTACCTCAGCGAGCGCGGCGGATTCGAGCTGGCGTTCGGTACGGCAACGGCCGCGGCAGTGGCCGCGGCCGTGGTGGGATGGCGATGGAAGGAACCTACCGCGGCACGCTGAAGATGCGCTGCCACCTGATGTCGGTGAAGAACGGCAGCGGCCGGTAGCTCGTCCCGTCGAAGCTGTAGTAGATGATCAGCGGCGTGCCGCGCACATTGAGCCGCGGCAGGAAGCCCCAGTAGCGGCCGTCGTAGCTGCTGTCGCGGTTGTCGCCCATCATGAAGAACGAATCGGGCGGCACCACGATGGGGCCCCAGTTCTGCAGGTCGGGCTCGTAGCCGTCGGCGGGGCGCCCGGCGAGGTGCGGCGCCTGCCAGGCGCGCATGCGCGCCCGCTGATCCGGTTCGGCGAGCCAACTGGGGTTGGCGTGCACCGCGAACGGCTCGTCGACCTTCTGGCCGTTGCGATAGAGGATGCTCTCCCGCATCTCCAGCGTGTCGCCCGGCACGCCGATGAGGCGCTTGACGACCTTGAGCCCCTCCTCCTCCACCGAGTCGAACACGAGGATCTCGCCCCGGCGCGGCTCGCGCACCGGCGGCAGGCGCTTGTGCACCAGCGGCACTTCCGCGCCGTAGAGCAGCTTGTTCACGAACAGGAAGTCGCCGACGAGCAGCGTGTTCTCCATGCTCCCCGACGGAATGCGGAACGCCTCCACCAGAAATGTCCGCAGGAAGAACCACACCACCAGCGCCACGCTGATCGACTTGACCCACTCCCAGAGCCACACGCCCAGGCGCGTGGCCGAATCCCGCTTCTCCATCTCGAGTCCTCTCAAGGTCGGGCGAAAGATACCACTCGGAGCGCCGCCAGCACCTCGGCGGCATGTCCCTTCGGCTTCACCTTCTCGAGCACCTTCGCCACCCGGCCCGCCTCGTCGATGATGAACGTGGTGCGCAGGATGCCGAAATACTTGCGCCCATACATGCTCTTCTCACCCCACACACCGTACGCATTCGCCACCGCGTGGTCCTCGTCAGCCAGAAGGGGGAACGGCAGCTCGAACTTCTCCTTGAACCGGCCGTGCGACTTCACCCCGTCGGGCGAGACGCCGAGCACCACGGCGCCCATCCGCTGTACGGACGCCCAGCTGTCCCGGAATTCGCACGCCTCGACGGTGCAGCCGCTGGTGTCGTCCTTGGGATAGAAGTAGAGCACGACCTTCGTCCCCTTCAGCTCCTTCAGGGCGACGGTGCGGCCATCGTCGGCCGGCAGCGAGAAGCCGGGGGCCTTCGCACCTTCCTTCAGCATCGGGTCTCCTCGCCCCTCAGGGCGGCGGGCGGTCGAGTTCGAGGCTGCGCACCCGGATGGAAGCGCGCAGGCGCACGATCGGATACGGCAGCCGCGTCGAGAGCACGCGGTCCACGAGGTTCCACGTCACCACCCCGTCCTCCGACGCGGGCTCCAGCACGTAGCTCGCGAAGGTGCCAAGCGGCTGGTCGGTGCGAACCAGCCAGCTGCCGGCCGGTGCGTCGAATGCGGCGGCCGCGCCCCATGCACCCTCGACCCGCGCGGTGCGGTGCCCCTCGAACAGGTAGGGCTCCGCCGACAGCGAGTCCACCTTGAAGCGCTCGGCGGGACCGCTCCACGCGTCGGGCATCCGCTCTACCACCACGCCCTGTCGCCGCAGCAGCAACGCCACGTCCGACAGCGTGGGTGGCAGCAGGTACCCCCACGGCCGCGCCTCGCGTCGCGCGGGAGCGAAGCGGTCGTAGACCGGCATCTTCACCGTCACGAACTTTCCGGTGCGCTTGCGACGCGCGAACGGCCCCGCGCCCTCGCCGTCCGGCTCGGTGAGCTCGGCGATGACGGGCTGCATGGTCGGCGGCGCCAGCGTCGAGCGCACCGTCACCGAGTCGGGCCGGAGCGCGGCCGATGCCCGCACCAGCTCGCGCACCCTCGCGGGCTCGGCGGCGATTGCCGACAGCACCTCGCGCACGAACTGGTACGTCGCTTCGATGCGCCGCGGGAACGGATCGTTGCTGTATCCCTCGCTCAGGATGGCGAGCCGGCCCCGGAGGCCCATCGCGTTGGTGCCGAACCGCGGCCGCGCGTCGTACGTCTCCCAGCCCTGCACGAGCGAATCCGGATGCTGGCTCCGGAAGTTCCCGTAGGGAAAGGTCTCGGTGCGATACTTCTTCCGCAGCCGCTGACGCACTGCGGGCAGGAGCGTCTCGCGCACCCAGGCGTTGGCCGGCGTGTCGTTCGGGTTGAGGCCGGGCGACCACGTGAGCGCGTAGCCGTGATAGCTGCCGTTGGTGGTGTGCAGATCGATGAAGACGTCCGGGTCCCACGTCTCGATGAGCGCCAGCGCGCCGCGGGTCTCGGGCGCCTCGGCCTTCACGTAGTCGCGGTTGAGATTGAGGCCCTGGCCGTTGAGGCTGCGGCCCACGATCTCGGGACCATTCTGGCCTGGGCGGTTCCGCGAGCCGGGACCGAACTGCTCGTTTCCGTCGGCGTTGTAGATCGGGACCACGAGCAGGATCACGCTGTCGAGCAGCGGCCGAATGGCACCCAGCGTCAGGTCGCGCAGCAGCATCTGCGCGACCTCCTTTCCCTCCACCTCACCCGAATGGATGTTGCCCTGCAGCCAGATGATGGGCTTGCCCGTGGCACGAGCCTGCGCGGGCGAGAACACCATCGGGCGTGCCGCCACCACGAACGGGATGCGCCGTCCCTCCACGCTGGTGCCCAGCGTGCCGACGCGTAGCGCGGCGCCGCGCTGCTGCAGCGTATCGAGGAACGCGAGCACGTCGGCGTGGCGCGAC
>JBJMOZ010000250.1:0-4210 GCA_045803465.1 Gemmatimonadales bacterium
GGACGACAGTGCGCCCAGGCGCACGCCCGTCGGGCCGTCCGCGACCAGGCCCATGCCCACGCGCAGCACCCCGGAGTCGGAGGGCGCCAGCGCCACGCGCGCGAGCGCGTCGCCGGAGAGCACCATGCGCACCGTGCCCGAGCGCACCGAGTCCGCCACCGGCACCGTCTCGATGAACGTCGCGGGCGTGAGCGCCGCATTCAGCTCGGCGAACGAGCTGGACGTGTCGACGTCCTCGGGCAGCCGGTGGAGCGAGACCTTCAGGTTCTTCACCGCGGTATCGCGACCGACGAGGCCGACGAGGAAGGCCACCGAGTCGATGGTATAGGGCCGCAGCGTGTCGTTGACCACCACCGAGTCCGGCCGACGCACGAATTCGTAGATGCCCCGGGCGTTCATGCGCGCGAAGCCGTCGGTCGTCACGAAGATGGCGGTATTGGTGCCGCGGGCGACGTAGCCCGAATAGCTGCTGTCCCCGCCCGTGATCGCCACGAGCGTGGTGTCGATGACGGTCAGCTCGGCGTTGGGGCAGAGGTCGGGGCAGTCGCCGGGCGTGGCGAGCTTCTCCGAGCACGCCGCGATGGCGAGCGCGGCAAGGGCCCCCGCGAGGGCGCGGGTGACCTGGTTCCGGGCGACACTCATGCGGGCGACGACCGGACGAAAGGCTGTGGAAGCAATGCGGAAAGGCTCCAGTTGAAGCGCGCGTCGGTGCCCACGGAGAGGCCCTCCAGCGACGGCGCGAATTCGGCGAGTACCTGGCGGCAGGCGCCACACGGCGTAACGGGTGCCCCATCCACCGCCAGCACGATGCGGCGGAAGCGACGCGCGCCTGCGCTCACGGCCGCGGCGATCGCGGCGCGCTCGGCGCAGATGGTGAGGCCATACGACGCGTTCTCGATGTTGCAGCCGGCATAGATCGTCCCATCCTCCGCCTCGAGCGCGGCACCCACGCGGTACCGCGAGTAGGGCGCATGCGCATTGGCCTGCGCACGCCGGGCCGCCCCAATCAGTTCATCCGTCACCGCAGCACCTCGTGCAGGAACGACCGACCCGCCGCCAGCGGGGCCGCGCCGAGCCATTCGGCGATGGTCTGCCCGGCGTCGGCGAAGGTGGCACGGCACCCGAGCGGCACCGGCCGCACGTCGGGGCCGACCACCAGCAGCGGCACCTCTTCCCGGGAGTGATCGGTGGAGGGCGTCGTGGGGTCGTTTCCGTGATCGGCGGTAATTATAACGAGGTCCCCCGGGCGCACGGGGGCGAGCATGCGGTCCACCCGTGCGTCGAGGGCCTGGAGTCCCCGGTGGAATCCCGCCACGTCGTTCCGGTGCCCCCAGGACTGGTCGAACTCGATCACGTTGGCCAGCAGCAGGCCGGCCTCCATCGAGGCGAGCGCCTCTTCGATCAATGCGTAGGCCTCGTCGTTCGTCGCCGTGTGGCGGCTGGTGATGCCGCGGCCGGCGAAGAGGTCGTCGACCTTTCCCACCCCCACCCGGGGCACGCCGGCCTCCACGAGTCGGTCGAGCAGCGTCGCACCTGGCGGCGGCACGCTCCAATCGCGTCGGCCTGCGGTACGCAGCCAGGCCCCCGGCTCACCGACGAAGGGGCGCGCGATGACTCGCGACACGGCATGAGGCCCCGCCAGCAACGCGCGCGCGAGCTCGCATGCGTGGTAGAGCTCGGCCAGCGGCACCGTCTCCTCGTGCGCCGCTATCTGAAAAACGCTGTCGGCCGAGGTGTAGACGATCCAGTGGCCGGTGCGGCGGTGCTCGGCGCCGAGGTCGTCGAGGATCGCAGTGCCAGAGGCGGCGCGATTGCCAAGCACGCCACGCCCCGTGCGGCGGGCGAATTCCTCGATCACGGGAGCCGGAAAGCCCGTCGGAAACGTCGGGAACGCCCGGTCGAGCACGAGGCCGCAGAGTTCCCAGTGCCCGGTCGTGCTGTCCTTCCCTGCGCTCCGAGGGCGCATGCGGCCCCACGCGGCACGCGGCGACGCGACGGCGCGCAGGCCGGGAATCTCGCTCGTGCCGCCCAGACCCAATGCCTCGAGGCGCGGCAGGGAGAGGCCGCCCACCTCGCGCGCGACGTTGCCCAGCGTGTCGCTGCCCTCGTCCCCGTAGTCGGCGGCGTCGGGCGCGGCACCACAGCCCACGCCATCGAGCACGATCAGGGCGGCGCGCCGGGCCATCAGTGCTGCGTCGAGCCGCTCGCGCCGCCGCCCGAGACGAAGCGGATGCGAAGCTCCGCCAGGACCTGGTCGAGCAGCTGGCGCTCGTCGTCGTCGAGGCGTCCGGAGGTCTTGTCCTGCAGCATGCCGAGCGTATCGATGAGCGTCTGCGCGATCAGGCGTGCGTCCTGGATCGGCGACTCGGCGGGCAGCTGGCCCTCGAGCGCGGCCTGCGCCTGTGCGGCGACGCCCATGACGAGTGAGGCGAAGTGCGGGTTCATCCCGGATCTCCCGTGTAGCGGCGCTCGACACGACGGCCGAGCGACGTGAGCAGTTCGTAGCTGATGGTGCCCGCCGCCGCGGCCTGCGCGTCGAGCGTGACGCGCCCGCCGAAGAGCGTGGCGACGTCGCCGGGCCGCACGGGCGCGTCACCCACGTCGACCAGCGTCATGTCCATCGTGACGCGGCCCGCGATGGGGTGTACCCCGCTCCCGAGCTCGACGGTGCCGCGGTTCGAGAGCGAACGCGGCACCCCGTCCGCATAGCCGATGCCGAGCGTGGCGATGGTGCTCGCGCGGGGTGCGGTCCACGTGGCACCATAGCCGATGGCGTCGCCGGCATCGACGCGGCGCGCGGCCACGACGCGTGCGCGCAGCGCCGCGACAGGTTCGGGCGTCACGCCGGCTGCACCGCCGTAGAGGAAGATGCCGGGACGCACGAGGTCGGCAGCGAAGCGGGTGCCCGCGAGCGCCGCCGCGCTGTTGGCGGCGTGCACGAGCGCGGGGCGCGTGGGCAACGAGGCCACCACCATCTGGAAGCGCGCCCACTGCACGTCGCACGAAGCGGGCTGCTCGTCGGCCGAATGGAAGTGCGTGCAGATACCTTCGCACGCGGCGCCGGCACGCAGCATCGCGCGGATCGCGTCGAGACTCGCGGCGTCGTCCCAGCGCACGCCGGCGCGGCCCATGCCGCTGTCGACCTCGAGATGGAACGGCCGGCCGGTGGCGCGCCAGCAGGCGAGCGCCTCTGCATCGCCGATCACGGGCGTGATGCCGGCGGCGAGACACGCCTCGCGCCAGGCCGGCAGGAAGGGCGTGAACAGCACGATGGGTCGCGCGATGCCGGCGGCCCGCAGCTCGGCGCCCTCCTCCGGCGTCGCCACGCCGTAGCCCCATGGCTCGAGCACCTCGAGCGCCCGGGTCACGCGCACGGCACCGAGTCCGTAGCCGTTAGCTTTGACCATCGGCAAGAGCCGGGCACCGCTCCGCGCCATCACCGTGCGCGCATTCGCCAGCAGCGCCGACAGGTCCACGTCGACCCAGGCGCGCGCGCCGCCCTCACCGGTGCTCGTCATGGCCGGTCAAGTTACCGAGACGGAGCACTCATGCAAGACGCGTCGCCCCTCGGCCGCGTGATCGCCCTGGTGAAGGATCTCCGCGTGCGATGCTCCTGGGACCGGGCCCAGACTCGCGAGACGCTGCGTCCCTACCTGGTCGAGGAGGTACTGGAGCTCGATCATGCGCTGCGCGAGGACGATGCCGACGCCATTCGTGAGGAACTCGGCGACTTCCTCCTGCACCTCGCGTGGCAGTTCGTCATCGCCGAGGAGCGGGCCGAGACCACGCCCGAGGAGACCGCCGAGCGCCTGGTGCGCAAGATGGAGCGGCGGCATCCTCACCTCTTCGACCTCGGGCCACGTGAGCCGTGGGAACAACTCAAGCGGAGGGAAGGACGGCGTGGCACGCTCGACGGCCTGCCACCCACCCTGCCCGACCTGCTGATGGCGTATCGGCTGCAGGAGCGGGCCGCCGGCGTGGGGTTCGACTGGAACGATACGGTGGGCCCGCTGGCGAAGGTCCGCGAGGAACTCGCGGAGGTGGAGGCAGAGCTGGCGCGGGGCGAGCCGGCGGACGCGCTCATCGACGAAATCGGCGACCTGCTCTTCTCGGTCGTGAACGTGGCGCGCAAGGCGGGCGTGCCACCTGGACCTGCGCTCGATCGGGCGAACCGGAAGTTCAGGGCGAGGTTCGAGTCGGTGGAGCAGCT
>JBJMOZ010000295.1:0-11890 GCA_045803465.1 Gemmatimonadales bacterium
CGTCACAAGGTTGCCGTTCGCGTCGAGCAATTGCACCGAGATGGCCGGCAGGGTCGAGCCCGACACCACCGACGTCGGGATCGTCGAGGTGATCGACAGCAACGACCCTGAACCCGATACGACCTCGAACGCCGCCGTCGACGCGCTGGTAAGCCCGTTGGAGCTTGCCGTCAGGACGTAACCATTGCCCGCGCGGTTGAGGATCAGGTTGCCGAACGTCACCAGCCCATTCGCCGCCGTGACGGTCGTCGTGCCGCCGAGGGTCGCGCTACCCGGTCCTGCGGTGCGCGCCACCGTCACCGAGGCGTTCGACCCGGTGCCGGTGGTCACCCGGTTGCCGTTCGCGTCCAGCACCTCGAACTGAGGCGAGGGAGCTAGCGGCGTGCCCGCCGAGCACGTGGCGGACCCGGAACACGGCTGCGTCACCAGTCGCAGGCCGACCGGGGCGCCCGGCAGGATGTTGAAGGCCGAACTCGTGGCGGACGTGAGCCCTGGACTGCTTGCCGTCAGCGTGTATCCGGTGCCCGTCTTGTTGAGCGTCAGGTTGCTGAACGTCGCGACGCCGTTCACCGTGTTCTGCGTGACGGTGCCGCCCAGCGTGCTGCCCCCCGGATTGTTGCCGATCGCGATGGTGATGGGGACACCGCTCGTGGTGACGCGGGCGCCGGTGACGTCCTGCAGCTCCACCGTGATGGCCGGCGTGATGGCCTTGCCCGCCGTGTCGATGGTGGGCTGCTGCACGAAGGCAAGGCGCGTGGCGGGCCGCGCCGTCACCGTGAAGCCGTTGCTCGTGGCACTCGTGAGCCCAGGCGACGAGGCGATGAGCGTGTAGGCGCCCGGCGTATTCATCGTGATGTCGCTGAAGGTCGCGACGCCACCGACTGCCGTGGCGGTGTTGCCGCCCACCGTGACCGATGGCGAGGAGGCCAGCGTGATCTGCTGGTTCGCCGTGGTGACGCGGTTGCCCGCGGCATCCTGGATCTCGACCGTGACCGCCGGCGACATCGTCGAGCCCGCCTGCACCGAACTGGGCTGCTGGACGAAGGCCAGCCGCGCGGGCGCACCGATGCTGACCGTGACCCGCGCCGTACCGCTGCGACCTTCCGAGGTTGCCGTGAGCGTGATTTCACCCGGCTTGTTGCCGGTCACGAGGCCGGTCGAGGCGTTGACGGAGGCGATGAGCGGATCGGACGACGTCCAGTTGACCGCCCGTCCGGCAAGCGCGTTGCCGAGCTCGTCCCGGATGGTCGCCGTGAACTGCTGCGTAGTGCCCGCGGCGATCGTGGCCGTTGGAGGCGCCACCGTCACCGTGCTCACCGGCACCAGTGCCACCGAAACCTGCGCGGAGGCGGACTGTCCCTCGATGGTCGCGGTCACCGCCACCGGTCCGCCGGGGGCGACGCCGGTGATGCGGCCCGTCTGGTCGACGGTCACGATGCCGATATTGGCGCTCGACCACTGCACGGGCCGGCCCGTGATCTCCCGTCCCTGGGCATCGAAGCCGCGCGCCGTGAGCGTGCTGGTGCGGTTGACGCCCACCGTGGCGGTCGACGGTTCCACGGTGACTCGCGCCAGTGGCACGGGACGCGTCGCGATCGCCGCGGAGCCTTCCTTGCCCTGCGCGGCCGCGACGATCTCCACCGCTCCACCGCTCGTCACCGCCTTGACCAGGCCGGTCGAGCTGACGGAGACCTGCCCATCGTTGGCACTGTGCCAGGTGAAGCTGTTGACCTCGCTCATCGGCCCCGCGCACGAATAGGCGACGGCGCTCAACTGCAGCGAGTCGCCCAGGTTCACGGTCGCCGATGCTGGCTCGACCTCGATGCGCGATACGAGCGCGGCTGCGATCGCGTCGCAATCGGGTTCGTTCGAGTCGCCGCCGCTGCATGCGGTCAGCGTCCCGAGCGCCACCGAGGCGAGCACCGTCAGCGCCCTGCTCCAGCGTATCATGGGAAGTCTCAACACTCTCTCAAGCCCGCGTCCCGGCCCGGGGTCCGTCCATGTCCCCCGGCGCAGCGTGGCCCGGCTGCCCGGCCACTAGAACAACCCGACAGCGACACCCAGCCGTGCAAGGAAATACCCGGCAGTGCCGCCGCTGCCACCGAAGTCGGCGGCAAAGTACTGCCCGCCGACATCGATGGTGACACGAGGTGCCACGGCGATCA
Organism: Gemmatimonadales bacterium; assembly: GCA_045803465.1. Lineage (GTDB taxonomy): Bacteria > Gemmatimonadota > Gemmatimonadetes > Gemmatimonadales > GWC2-71-9 > JAGGAG01. The sequence goes on from JBJMOZ010000295.1 coordinate 2,166, forward strand.
TGACGCCGGCACCCGCACCATACGTGAACGAATTCTCCGTGATCCGCGGCGATTCGCGGATGAGCAACGCCCCATACCCCAGTCGCGCGGCCACGTACGGCGCCATCCGCTCGCCCAGCAGCGCGACGACATAGCGCGGCTCGACGAACCCCAGCGAGAGGGTGCCCGTCAGGTCCGCCGCATCCGACTTGAACACCGTGGTGCGCTGGTACCCGGCGCCGAGGGAGAACCGGCCGAAGGTGTATCGCCCCTGCAGCTCCCAGCCGAGCGTGGCGCCGCCCTCGAGCTCGCCGTAGTCCTTGGTCGGGAACGCCCACTCGCCCGACGCCTGCACCGACCACGGCTGGCGGGACTGCGCAACGGCATCGGCGGGCACCAGCGCGAGCGCGGCAACCGCCAGGCCGGCGATGAATCGGAATTGCCTCACATGTCCCCGCAGGTCAGGGTGATTCGTCGCGTCGCGCCGGCATCAGGGCGCGCCCTCGGTGATCCGCCAACTGCGCAAGCGCCAGATGTCGCCATCCGGCACCAGCGTCACCGTCGCCCGCATGCGCCGGGTCCGCGACGCGCCGAACTCGGTGCGCCACTTGGCCGTCCACTCCGCGGTGCCCTCGGCCGACTGCTCCGTCACGTTGCTGCTGACCAGTCGCGCCTCGCTCAGCGTCGGGTCGCGCTTGTCCACGAACGAGGCGAAGTCCGGCGGGCCGGCCCGGAGCACGGGCGCCCCCACGTTGCCCGCGTTCGCATTGCTCACCAGACTGTTCATCCAGTTCGTCACGGCCGCACGGCCCGCGGCCAGCCGGTCGTCGCGCGCCCGCGCCGCCACGTCGGCGTTCTCGCGCTGGGTGCGAGACTCCGCCTCGCGGCGTTCGCGTTCCTCCTGCTCGGTGCGCGCGGCCGCCTCGCGCCGCTGCCGCGCCTCCTCCTCCCGCCGTGCCACCATCGTGAGCGAGTCGCGCGCCCGCTGCGCCGCCGCTTCCGTGGCCTGGGCTGCGAGCAGCGAATCCTGCACGCGCTGGTCGTCCCGCCTCTTCTGCTCCGACGCCAGCGAATCCCTGCGGCGTCGCTCGCGCATGTCCTTGATCTGGCGCTGGATGATCTCGAGCGAGTCGCCCAGCACGATCTCGCCGGCTCTCGGCTGCACGACGGTATCGCGCATCGGCACGCTGACCGACGGTGCCGGCACCGAGTCCGTGACGGGCACGGTCACCGTTGGCACGGAGTCCGTCCGCGGGAGCACCGGTGCCTCGCTGCCGCTCTGCTGCAATCGTACCGTGTCGGCAACCGCCACCTGCGCCGGCTCGCGCGTCGTCCACCAGAACCAGAATCCCCCGACCGTGCCGGCCACGAGCACCAGGGCGCCAAGGAACGCCGCGAACCGGCTCGCCCCACGGTTCACCGACGTGCGCGTGCGATAACGGGGCAGCGTGACCGCCTCGGCGACCTGCTCCGCATCGACGCGCGCGATGGGCTCGGGTAGCGGCTTCGCCGGCAGCCGCCCCACCCGGGCCAGGCACGCGCTCATGTCATCGTCGCCACCGCGCTCGGCAGCCGTGGTCACGAGGCTGCGTGCGATCTCCTCGACCGGGCGACGTGCGCCGAGCAGCCCGGCCAGATCCTCGCCGTCGAGATGCCGGCAAAGGCCATTGCTGCAGACGAGCACGACGTCGCCCGGCTTGAGGCGGAAGAAGCGGATTGCCGGCGTCACGTGCGCTGCAAGCCCGAGGGCCCGTACCGGCCGGTCGTCGAGCGGGCCCGGGGCCGGCGTGCGCGATCGCTCCGCGACCCGGCTGCGTCCCAGGCGCAGCCGGCCCTGGTCGGCCGTCATCTGCTCCAGCTCGTTCCGGGACAGCCGGTACACTCGGCTGTCGCCTGCGTGGGCCACGCAGAGCCAATTGCCCAGAACCGCAGCCGCCGTCAGCGCCACCCCCTGGCCCGACTCGGCGCGGTCGACCAGCGCACGCACTTTCGCATTCGCCAGGTCGAAGGCCGAGGCGAGTGCCTGCGCCACCGGCTCCTGCCACGCATGCGAGGTGAACTCGAGATGATCGGCCCACCCGGTCAGCCCGTCCTCGAGCGCCTCGACCGCCACGGCGCTCGCGATGTCCCCCCGTCCGCCCCACCCCTTCCCGTCGGCCACGGCCAGTACCACGCCGTTCCAGTCCTCGCTCGGTACGGCGAGCGTGAAGATGCCGACGGCGTCGTCGTTGCGCTCCTGCGTCCCGCCCGCACCCGTAGCCGACGCCACCTCATGCTCCACCTTGGTGGCGCGCGGTGGCGGTACGATGATGCGGATCTTGGGGTCGAGTTCGGACAGACGCGGATGCTCCACGGATGATGGCCGACGACCGCCGCGGATCAGGAGGACAGCCCTCCATGCGGCGGTAAATGATACCCCGCCCCGCCCGCCGCGACAGGAGACGCTAACGACGCACGGGGGGACACTTTAACCGATTCGGATATCACAGGATACGGTACGGCGTGGGCCGCCGAGTCGCTTGAAGATATCTTTAAGATACAGCGACTGGAGGTGCGCTCCAGCGGGCGTCCTCAGGGACGAGCCTGCCGCGCGGGTGCGGCCGACTCGTGCGTGAGCCCCTTGGGTGCCGGGCCATTGAGGACGGTGCCGTCGATGTCGAAGCGGGACCCGTGACAGGGGCAGTCCCACGTCCCCTCGGTGGAATTCCACTGCACCACGCAGCCGAGATGCGGGCAGATGGCCGAGAGCCGATGCGCCGTGCCGTCCTCGCTCACGAAGACGGCGAGCTTGCGAAGTCCGTCACGCAGCACCGCCCCCTGGCCGGGTCGGATGTCGGTCTCCGCCTCCACGTCGCCCCCCGTGACGAGGTCCGCGTACTGCCCGGCCACGTTGGCGTTCTCACGGAGGTACTCGCCGATCGCCCGGATCGGCTTCCGGTCCGGGGAGTAGAGCTCCTCCCAATCGTTGTCGCGCCCGATGATGAGGTCGCGCAGCAGCACGCCCGCGATGGTGCCGTGCGTCATGCCCTGCCCCGAATCGCCCGTGGCGATGAAGAGGTTGCGGTCCACCCCGGGATCGCGGCCGATGAACGCCAACCCATCCACGGGCTCGAGCACCTGGCCCGACCAGCGATGCAGCACCTCGCCAATGGGAAACCGCTCGCGGGTCCACGCCTCCAGCCGGGCGAATCGCACCGCGCCGTCGTCGGCCTGTCCCGTCTTGTGATCCTCGCCGCCCACGATGAGCACGTCGCGCTCGAGCCGGACGTAGTGATAGGGATCGAGCGTGTCCCAGTAGAGCGCGGGCGTCATCGTGCCCGCCGGTAGCCGCGCCGCGATGACGAAGGTGCGATAGGGCGCCTGCTTGGTGTGGATCGCGAACCGGTCGATGATCGGTGAGTTGGTCGCGAACACCGCCGAGTCGCAGGTGACGACGCCGTGCGCCGATACCACGCGCGCCGGCGGGCCGGCATCGCAGTCGGTGACGTGTGCCTGTGCCAGGCGTCCGCCCAATCGCTCGAAGGCGCGCGCGAGCTGTGTCAGATAGCGCAGCGGATGGAACTGGCCCTGCTGCGGAAACAGGAGGCACGGTCCCGTGTCGAACGGCGCATCCGGGGCGCGCGACAATCGCTCCACGTTCACCAGGCCGGCCCGATGCGCCGCCGCCAGCTCACGCTCGAGGATGTCGGAGTTGTCGCCGGGGGGCCGGAAGAGGTAGCCGTCGAGCCGGAGGAAATCGCAGGCGATGCCTTCCTCGCGGATGATCGTCTCGATCACCTGGATCGCAGCGGTGTGGCTCGCGGCGGCGAGCCGCGCGCCGACCGGCCCGTGCATCCGCTCGAGCTCGACGTAGCGATCGTCGAGCGCGTTGGAGAGATGCGCCGTGGTCCGGCCGGTCTCGCCCCCGCCCACGGGGCCATCGTCGAGCACCACCACCTGCCGGCCGGCACGCGCAAGCAGGTACGCCGTGGTGATGCCGGCGATGCCGGCTCCCACGACGCACACCTCGGTGCGCGTGTCACCGGCGAGGGCCTCGGGGATGACGGGGTCCTCGTCCACGAACCAGACGGGCCGGGTGCGGCCGGACGACTTGAGCATCAGCGCGAACCGTCCCGTGCGGTCTCCTGCGTCGCGAGACCGCCCTGGACCTGCTTGGCCATGCGTCCCGCCGCGAGCGTGCTGCTGGGACCATCGACGCCGTTGATGAGCGCCACCTCCTCCACCGGCACGGTGGACGGATACTGCTTGTTGAACTCCTGCACCGTCATGTCCCGCGGCACCTTCACCGAACGCACCGTGGCCGGCCGCGCGTTCAGGATCGCCGGATCGGTGAGCGGGCGGAAACTCCGCAGCACCGTGCCGAACCGGTCGGACACGCTGCCGCCCTGGCTGCTCGCGGCGAAGCCGATCAGTGCGTACGTATGGCTGCCAAGGGCGAGGAACCCCGCCGTGCCGGCGATGGGCGTGCCGTCCTCGAGCTGCGCCGAGAAGTCGCCCGTGACCGCTTCGAGCCCGTTCACCGTGCCGCGCGTGACCTGGCCGGCGCGCAGACCCTGCTGCTGGAAGAACTTCTGCGCCACCTGCTGCGGCGTGCCCTGCGCCGCCTGCAGCTGCAGCACCTCGTTGCCCTCCGGCGACTGCCCTACCACCTGGTCGGGCAGGTTGGCGGTCTTCCAACCCTCGGGGAACGCGAACTGGAATCGAAGCTCGGGATGATAGAAGGTGCTCCCCCTGAAGAATCCCTTCCGCGGGTCCTGCCCGAACGTCATGCCATCGAGCATCCGGACGAACTGCGCCTCGTTGTCCTTGAGCGTCTTGGGGTTGCGACCGGTACCGGCCAGCGAGTCGATGCGGTGCTCCGTCTTCGCCACGCGATTGCCGGGATCCGGATGCGTCGACGCCCACTCGGGCAGCCGCTGTCCGGCGCGTGCGCTCACGCGCTCCAGCGTGCGGAACATCTCCGCCGCGCCGTTCGGGTCGTAGCCGTCGGCCACCATGTAGCGGAATCCAAGGTCGTCCGCCTGCGACTCGGCGTCGCGACCGAACTTGAGGAACAACAGCTGCAATCCCTGCGACAGCGCGCCACCTACGCTGCGAACCGTGGACGAGAAGATCATCCCCACGCCGAGGCCGAGCTGGGCGAGCTGCGCCTTGCTGACCTGCTGCGCCGTGTGACGGGCGGTGACATGGCCGATCTCGTGCCCGAGCACCGAGGCGAGCTCCGCCTCGCTGTTCATGTGCGACAGGATGCCGCGCGTGATGAAGATGAAACCGCCCGGAGCCGCGAAAGCGTTGACCTGGTCGTCGTCGATGACGTGGAATTCCCACGGCAGCGCCGGCCGCTCCGACGCCTTCGCGATCTCCATCCCGATGCGGCGCACCAGCGCCTGCGCCTCGGGGTCCTGGTACTCGCCGATGCTGCGCAGCGTCTCGTCACGCGTCTGGCGGCCCAGCGCAATCTCCTGCTCCTCGGAAACCAGGCTGAGCTCGGACTTGCCGGTGACGGGATTGCGGGCGCACGCCGTCGCGACCAGCAGGCCGGTGAGCAGGATGGAACGATTCCACGGCATAGCGATCATGGTGATGGCTCCTTTCCCTCTTCGTACCCCGGTCCGATGAAGCGCGATTCAGTGATACGCAAGCCGTTATTGCGCAATAGGTTACGGAGTTACGCACCGGTCCGATAGCCTCTCTCTCGCTTGACAGGCGGCGACGGGTCGCGTTTCGTCAGGGCCGGTCGACCCGATCCGTCGGATCCCGCCCGCAGGGCCCAGGATGGCCCGCGGGCGTTCGTCATCAGGGAGTGCCAAGCCGTCCATGTCCGAAGCCCAGAAGCCGTTGCCGCACGGTCGTCATGCCAGCGCCACGGCCGTTCCGTCCAAGCCGCTGACCACCGCCCCGACAGCAGCGAGCGCGCCCCAGCCACCCGTTGCGATGCGGCGGCCGCACATCACGACCTTCCACGGCATCGCCCGCCACGATGACTGGTTCTGGCTGCGCGAGCGGGAGGATCCGGAGGTCCGCAGCTACCTGGAGGCCGAGAACGCCTACACCCAGTCGGTGATGGCGCCGGCGAAGGCCTTGGAGGACGACCTGTACCGCGAGCTGGTGGCGCGGATCCAGGAGACCGACCTCTCCGTCCCGGAACGTGACGAGCAGTGGCTCTACTACCATCGCACCGAGGAGGGGAAGCAGTACCCGATCTACTGTCGCCGCCGCGGGAGCGAGGACGCCCCCGAGCAGGTACTGCTCGACGAGAATGTGCTCGCCGAGGGCCATGCCTACTTCCGGCTCGGTGCGCTCGAGGTGAGTCCCGACCATACCAAGGTGGCCTACGCCGTCGACACCTCGGGCAGCGAGGAGTACACGCTGCGCGTGCGTGAGATCGCCACCGGCCTCGACCTTCCCGACAGCATCAGCGGTGCCAGCGGCAATCTCTGCTGGGCCGGCGACTCGGCGACCATCTTCTACGTCGTGCTCGACGCCGCGCATCGGCCCTGGTGCGTGCTGCGCCACCGGCTTGGCGAGGATGTCGCCAGCGACGCCATCGCCCACCAGGAACACGACCACGCCTTCTTCGTGGGCGTCATGCTCTCCAAGAGCAAGCGGTTCGTCCTGCTCGAGGCGCACAGCCATACCACCTCGGAAGCGTGGTTCCTGCCGGCGGCCGAGCCGGAGGGCTTCTTCCGCGTCGTCCGGCCGCGCGTCGCGGGCGTGGAATACGATCTTGCCGACCATGGCGACCGTTTCTTCGTGGTCACCAACGAGGGAGCGCGCAACTTCCAGCTCGTCGAGCTGTCGGTGGACGATCCGCTGCAGCCGTGGAAGGTCATCCTGCCCCCCAGCGAGCACATCAAGCTCGACGGCCTCGAGAGCTTCCAACATCACCTGGTGCTTTACGAGCGCGAGGACGGGTTGCGCCAAGTGCGTGTCATCGACCTCCGCTCCGGCGAGCAGCATCGGGTGGCATTTCCCGAGCCCGTCTACACGGTGCGCCGGCACGCCAATCCCGATTTCCGCTCCAGCATCGTGCGCTTCACCTATACGTCGCTCGTCACACCGGCGTCGGTGATCGACTACGACATGGACGCGCGCACCTGGACCGAGCGAAAGCGCACGGTGGTGCACGGCTACGACCCCGCCCCCTATCGCTCGGCGCGCACCCATGCCACGGCCCCCGACGGCGCCCGCGTGCCGGTGTCGCTCGTCTGGAAGGAGCCTCTCGTCCGTGACGGCACGCGGCCGATGTATCTCCTCGGCTACGGCTCGTACGGGTCGAGTTACGAGCCGTCGTTCTCCTCGACCTACCTGAGCCTGCTCGACCGCGGCTTCGTGGTGGCGATCGCCCACGTCCGCGGCGGCGAGGAGCTCGGCCGGCCCTGGTACGACGACGGGAAGCTGTTGCGGAAGAAGAACACCTTCACCGACTTCATCGCGTGTGCGGAAGAGCTGGTCCGGCAGGGCTACACCTCGCCCGACCGGCTGGCGATCTCGGGCGGCAGCGCGGGCGGCCTCCTGATGGGTGCGGTCACGAACATGCGCCCCGATCTCTTCGCCGTGGTCGTGGCGGACGTGCCGTTCGTGGACGTGGTGAACACCATGCTCGACGCCACGCTGCCGCTCACCGTCATCGAGTACGACGAATGGGGCAACCCGGCCGACGAGTCGCATGGCCGGTACATGCTCGAGTACTCGCCGTACGACAACGTGGCGGCGCAGGCCTATCCGCACATGCTCGTGACGGCGGGCTTCAACGATCCGAGGGTGCAGTACTGGGAACCGGCCAAGTGGGTCGCCCGGCTGCGCGCGACGCGCACGAACGACCGGCGGCTGCTGCTGAAGACGAACATGGGTGCGGGACATGCGGGGGCGTCGGGGCGGTACGACGTGCTGCGGGAGGTGGCATTCAAGTACGCGTTCGTGCTGGACACCCTCGGAGTGGTGCGACCGGCGTAGTCAGCGCACTGTGACGGAGTCGGCCCATCGCGCCGCTCCCACGCCCGCCGCTCTTCCCGTGGCCCAAGCCCACAGGAAGTTGTAGCCTCCGATGGGTCCGAACGCGTCGAGCATTTCGCCGCAGAGGAACAGCCCCGGCTGCCGCCGGCTCTCCATCGTGCGCGGATCGAGCTCCGACAGCGCGACCCCGCCACCGGTCACCTCGGCCTTCTTGTAGCCCTCGTCGCCCGTCCACGGCAGCGGCATCGCGGTCAGTGCCTCGACCAGCCGCCGCCGTTCCTCCCGCCGCAATTGCGTCACCGGCGTGCCGCCCTCCACCTGTGCGGTCGCAAGGATCATCGCCGCCAGTCGCTCCGGCAAGGCACGGCGCACCAGCGTGCCGACGTGCACCGTGCCGCCGTGCTGCAGCGTTGCATCCCAGGCCGCCGCGTCATCCGCCGTCCACTGCACCGTGATCTGCTGTGCCCGTCCCGCCAGACGTGCCCGTACTGCGAGATGCGACAGGTCGAGCACCGTGGGCCCGCTGTAGCCGCGGTGCGTGAAGAGGAAGCCGCCCGTCGTCTCCCAGCGCTTTCGCCCCTCGGTGGCGCGCAGGGTAACCGAACCGGAGATGCCCGCAAGCGCCGTGTGCGCCGGTGCACTCGCGGTCAGCGGCGTGAGTGCCGGATAGGTGGGGTGCATTGCGTGTCCCATCGCCGCTGCGAGGCGCAGGCCGGTGCCGTCGCTGCCGGTCTGCGGCACGGAAAGGCCGCCGGTGGCGAGCACCACGGCGTCGGCCTCGATGGGGGTCTCGCCGGCCAGCAAGATCCGCCAGCGGGTGCTGGAGGGAGCGCGCTCCACACCCGTCACCTCCACGCCGAACCGCAGCGCGACGCCGAGACGCGTCGCCTCGCGGAGCAGTGCATCCCGCACGTCACGCGCCCGGTTGGAGCGGGGAAAGAGCTTCCCGCTCTCCTCCTCGAGCGTGAGTTGCAGCCCCAGCCGCTCGTCGAAGTATCGTATCTGCTCGTGCAGCGGCCAGCTGCGAAGGATGAGTCGCAGCGTGTTGGTGGAGGAATCGGTGACGAAACGCGACTCGTCGAGTGCCGAAGGCAGGATGTTGCACCGGCCGCCGCCGCTGATGAGGATCTTGCGGCCGCCATCCCGTGTGCGCTCGAGCAGGAGCACCTCGGGCGCGGGGCCAGGCGCATGCGCCGCGTCGGCGGCGGCGATGGCGGCCATGCTGCCGGCCGCGCCGGCCCCGACGATCACGATGCACGGACGGGGAGAAGTCACGCGGCAAAGGTAATCCGCTTCGCGCTGGCATCGGGTGCGGTTATCGTTGCAGCCGATCCTTCCATAACCACCCGGAGCCATCCCTGAGCGAGAACGAGTTGTCGCCCCAGGCCATCGAGTTCGTGCTGCGCATGGGCCGCGCCTTCCACCGACACGGATTCTCCGCCGCGCGCGTCGAGGAAGTGATGGTACGCCTCGCCGAGCGACTGGGGCTGCCGCTGGCGCAGATCTTCTCGACACCGACCTCGATCATGGCCGCCTTCGGCCCTCTGGGCACGCAAAGCTCCCACCTGCTGCGCGTGGAGCCCGGCTCGATGAACCTCGCCCAGGTCAGCCAGCTCGACCGGCTCGCCATCGACGTGGTGCAGGGCGACGTGGCGCCCCTCGGCGGGATCGCCCGGCTGCGGGAGATCGAGGACCATCCCAAGGTATACGGCGCACTGGCGTCCATCGGCGCGTTCGTCACCGCGACGGGCACGGTGTCGGTGTTCCTGGGCGGGGGTCGGAAGGAGCTC
>JBJMOZ010000311.1:0-10343 GCA_045803465.1 Gemmatimonadales bacterium
GCAGACCTCGAATCGGGCGGCCACCCAGACGTCGGTGCGCGACGGCCGTCCGTGATCGGCGACGCACATCCGCTTGCGGTCCTGCGGGTGGCGGGCGACGGGCTGCTCGATGATCATCGGGCTCTCGTCGAGATGGCCCCACGACAAGGCCGCGTACACGCGCTTGACGCGCCGTGCGGCGATGGCGTGCGCGAGCTTGCGGTGCGCGATGTCGTTCTTCGCCACCACCATGAGCCCCGAGGTGTCGCGGTCGAGCCGGTGCACCAGTCCCGGGCGGCCCTCGCCCCCGCCCTCGGAGAGCTGGGTGCCGCGCGCGACCAGCGCGTTGACGAGCGTATCGTCCCAGTGCCCGGGCGCCGGGTGCACCACGAGCCCGGCCGGCTTGTCGATGACGAGCAGGTGCTCGTCTTCGAAGACGATGGTGAGCGGGATGTGCGCCGGCACCAGGTGCCGCGGCGGCTCGGAGGCCGGAATGCGCACCTCGACCTCTTCACCGCGCTTGAGCGTGCGCGAGGCGCGCGCCACGCTGCCGGCCACGCTCACGCCCTTCTCGGCGACGATGCGCGCGGCCTGCGTGCGGGAAAGCTGGAGCTGGTCGGCGAGGAAGCGGTCGAGCCGTTCGGTAGCGGCAGCAAGGACCGAGAAGCGAACGAGCAGGTCGGACGGCGCGCCGCCCGAGGCCGTCATCCGGTGCTGGCGGCTGCGGAGTTGCGCAGGTCCTCCCGCCAGAACGACACGGCGAGGGCCACCGCGCCGCAGGTCACCGCGATGTCGGCCACGTTGAACGTGGGCCAGCGATATGCGCCGATGCCGAAATCGAGGAAGTCCACCACGCCGCGTGCGCTGCGGATGCGGTCGATCAGGTTGCCCGTCGCCCCGCCTGCCACGAGACCGCAGGAGAGCTGGCGGGACCAGTCGCCCGCCTGGGCCGAGCGGGAGAGCAGGTTGAGCACGCCCACCGCCACCAGCGCGAACCCGAGGAAGAACCAGCGCGACAGCGGCCCGAGATGCAGGCCGAACGCCGCGCCCTGGTTGTAGACGAGCCGCAACTGGAAGACCTCGCCCAGCACCGGGATGCCGGCGACGCCCGGCAGGTACGCCTCCGCGGCGGCCTTCGTGATCGCATCCAGCACGACGACGATGGCCAGGGCGAGGAAGAAGGTGCGCCGTTCAGCGGCGCTTGGCATCCTCTTCCTTCTCCTTGGCCTCGATGCAGAAGCGGGCGTGCGGCAACGCGTCGAGCCGCTCGAACGGGATCTCCTTCCCCGTGGCCTCGCAGACGCCGTACTTCTCCGGCGTGGTGTAGAGCTTGTTCAGCGCGTAATTGATGTGCCACAGGTACCGGCCTTCCTGCGACGCGAACAGGAACTGCTTCTCCCGCTCCATCGCGTCGGTGCCCTGATCGGCCATGTGGAAGGAGTACGACGAGAGGTCGCCGTCGGCCTGCTGATCGGAGGCCTTGAACGCGTCCTCGTAGTACCCGAGCTGCTTGAGCACGCGCGCGCGCTCCTCCAGCAGCCGCTTCTCGAAATACTGCAGATCTTCCTTGGTCTTCATACGCTCGCTGTCCGTAGCACTCGGGTGATGGTCGCGATTCAGTCGGCGCCCTCGCGCCGAATCCCGACGAGCCCGACCAGCCCGTCGACGTCTACTTCCTGCTCGATATCCGGGGCGGTGGCCCGCTCTCCTACCCCGATGGCCCGGGCAAGTGTCTCCTCCTGCACGAACGCGGCATGCGCCTCGACGGCGCGCTGCAACACAGGTTCGCCACTGACCCACAGCCGGATGCGGGTGGTGTACTCGTAACCCGCTTCCTTCCGCATGCGCTGCACGCGGTTGACCACCTCGCGCGCAATGCCCTCCCCTCGCAGCTCGTCGGTGACGTGCGGGTCGAGCGCGACGACGAGGGGGCCGTCGCTCTGCACCAGCCAGTCGCTCGTCACCTCGCGCTCCACCACGACGTCGTCGTGGACGAGCTCGCCGAAACCGTCGAGCATCACGCGCCCGCCGGCCTCGAGCGTCCGAAGCGCGTCCGGCGAGAGCAACGCGCACGCGGCGGCGGCCTCCGGGGTGCGCTTGCCGAACTTTCTGCCAAGCGCACGGAAGTTCGGCTTCGCCTTCAGGCGCACCAGGTCGGTGTCGGACGCCACCTGCGTGATGTCGCGCACGTTCACCTCGCTCCGCAGCAGTTCCAGCAGGCTGTCGAGCACGGGACCGCGCACGCGCGGCGGAACCGCCACCTGCAACCGGCCCAGGGGCTGGCGCACGCGCAGGTTGCCCGCCTCACGCGCCGCACGCGCGAGCGAGGCAAGCCGACGCACGGTGTCCATCGCGTCCTCGAGCGCCGGGTCGCGGCGGCCCCGCGACCCCGGGAAGCCGGCAAGATGCACCGACCGTTCCGCGAGCGCGCGGTGCAGCCAGTCGCTGGCGAACGGCGCCGCCGGCGCCAGCAGGCGCGCCACCGTGGCGAGCGCCTCGTGAAGGGTCGCCACGGCCGCCGGATCGGCGGCCTTGCCCGGTGCCCAGAAGCGCGAGCGGCTGAGGCGCACGTACCAGTTGCTGAGGTCGTCCACGACGAACTGCACCAGCAGACGCACACCCTCGGTGGGCTCGTAGCCCTCCCATGCGCGCGTGACTTCCTCGACCAGCCGGTCCAGGCGCGCCAGGATCCAGCGGTCCAGCGCCGTGTGCGGCGCGTCGGCACGCGCGTTCGGCGACCAGTCGCCCGCGTAGAGCGAGAAGAACCGGTAGGTCTGCCGCAGCGTGTTGAGGAACGCGCCCTGCTCGGCGATGCCCTTCGGGTCGAACCGACGCGGCAGCCATACCTGGCTGGACGCGAGAAGATAGAGGCGCACGGTATCGGCGCCATAGTCGCGGATGGCCTGCCACGGGTCGGCCACGTTGCCGCGGCTCTTGGACATCTTCTGGCCATCGGCGTCGAGCACGAGCTCGTTGACGACGACATTCCGGTACGCCACGCTGTCGAACACCGTCACGGCGATGGCGAGCAGCGAGTAGAACCAGCCGCGCGTCTGGTCCACGCCCTCGCAGATGAAGTCGGCCGGGAAATGCGCGTCGAACGCCTCCTGGTGCTCGAACGGGTAGTGCCACTGCGCGTACGGCATCGCCCCCGAGTCGAACCAGGTGTCGATGACCTCCGGCGCGCGGCGCATCGTGCCGCCGCCGGGCGCCGGCCACGTGTACTCGTCGATGAACGGCTTGTGCGGGTCGAACGGCTCGGGCAGCGCGCGCCCCACCTTCTCGGCGAGCTCTGCGTAGCTGCCGATGACCTCGACGTGGCTCGGGTCGCGGTCCGACACCCACACCGGCAGCGGCGTGCCCCAGTACCGGTCGCGCGAGAGCGCCCAGTCGACGTTGTTCGCGAGCCACTCGCCGAACCGCCCGGTGCCGACCTCCGGCGGATGCCACGCCACCCGGTCGTTCAGCTCGAGCATCCGCGCCTTCACCGCCGAGGTGCGCACGAACCACGAGTCGCGCGCCATGTAGATCAGCTTGCTGCGGCAGCGCCAGCAGTGCGGATAGCTGTGCACGTACTGCTCGGTGCGGAGCCAGCGGCCCAGCTCCTTGAGCCGGCGGATGATGAGCTCGTTCGTCTCGTCGGCGGTGACGAGCTTGCCCTCGAGCGCCGGCCACGTCGTGCCGACGAAGGTGCCATCGGCCGCGACGGGTCGCAGGAGGGCGAGGTCGTGCTGCTTCCCCGCCTCGTAGTCGTCGGCGCCGAACGCCGGCGCCATGTGCACCATGCCGGAGCCGTCATCGGCCGTGACGAACTCGCCGGTGACGACGACCTGGCTGCGCTTGTCGGCGGGCAGCGGCACCACGTCGAGCGGGCGATGATACGAGAGTCCCGCGAGTTCGGCGCCGCGCAGCGTGCGCACCAGCGGCAGGTCGGCGAGGTGGGTCGGCCCCTTCTTCCCCTCGAGCCCATGATCGTCGACGATGAGCGCCGCCGCGCGGGCCACCGCAGCCACCAGCACCCGATCGCCGAAACGGTACTCGCCGTATTCGAGGTCGGGATGCACCGCCACCGCCACGTTCGACGGCAGCGTCCATGGCGTGGTGGTCCAGACCACCAGCTCGCGACCGGAGCCGTCGGCCAGCGGGAACGTCACGTACACCGACTTGTCCTTCACCTCCTCGTAGCCGAGCGCGAGCTCATGGCTCGAGAGCACGGTGCCGCAGCGCGGGCAGTACGGCAGCACGCGGTGGCCGCGCACGAGCAGGGCCTTCTCGTGCAGGCGCTTGAGCAGCCACCACACGGACTCGATGTACTCGTTGCTGCACGTGACGTACGGCTTCTCGTAGTCGAGCCAGTAGCCGATGCGGTTGGAAAGCGTCTCCCAGTCGGACTGGTAGCGGAAGACGCTCGCCCGCGCCTTCGCGTTGAAGGCCGCGACGCCGTACTCCTCGATGGCCTTCTTGCCGTTGAGCTGGAGCTCCTTCTCGACCTCGATCTCGACGGGCAGGCCGTGCGTGTCCCAGCCCGCGATGCGCGTCACCGAGCGGCCCTGCATCGCGCGGAAGCGGCAGAAGAGGTCCTTGATGGTGCGCGAGAAGACGTGGTGGATGCCCGGCCGCCCGTTCGCGGTGGGCGGGCCCTCGTAGAACACGAACGGCTCGCCCTCGCGCGTCTGCTCCTGGGTGCGCGCGAAGAGGCCCTCCTGCTCCCAGCGGGAGAGGAGCTCCTGTTCGAGCGCGTCAGCGCTGCCGTCGGGCCAGGCCGGGAACGTCACGCGTCAGTCCAGGCGTCCGATGATGCGCGCGAGCAGCGCGGCGAGGTTGGGTTCCGCCTTCTCCGCCATCGCGATGATCTTCTCGAGGGTGGCGGGCTCGAGGGCGTCGGGCAGGCACTGGTCGGTGATGACCACCATGCCCAGCACGCGCATGCCGCCGTGGACGGCCACGATCACCTCCGGCACCGTCGACATCCCCACCACGTCGGCGCCCATGAGGCGCAGCATGCGGTACTCGGCGCGCGTCTCCAGCGCGGGACCCGAGACCGAGACATACGTGCCCTCGCGCAGCGTCACGCCCAGCTCCAGCGCGCACTCGCGTGCCAGCGTCCGGAGCGCCGCATCATAGGGCGCCGACATGTCCGGAAAGCGCGGCCCGAGCCGATCGTCGTTCCGGCCGATGAGCGGGCTGTCGCCAAGCAGGTTGATGTGATCCGCGATGAGCATGAGCTCGCCGGGATTCCAGAGCGGGTTCATGCCGCCGACGGCCCCGCTCACCACCAGCGTCCGCGCCCCGAGCGCGCGCAGGACGCGCACCGGGAAGGTGACTTCCTGCAGCGTGTAGCCCTCGTAACGGTGGAAGCGGCCCTGCATGGCCACGACGCGCCGGCCCGCGAGCGTGCCGACGAGGAGCCGGCCCGCATGCGATTCCACCGTGGAAAGCGGGAACCCCGGGATCTCCTCGTACGGGATCGTGTGCTCGACGTGGATGGCCCGCGCGAGGGCGCCGAGTCCGGTGCCGAGGATGAGCCCGATCTCGGGGGCCACGCCGACGCGCTCCCGCACCACCGCCGCAGCGGCTTCGACGCGCTCGAACAGCCCGGCCGATGCGGTCGCGCTCACGCCGCGTCCTCGGCCGGAAGCCGCGCCGCCGCGAGCATCTCGCCCTGCACCTGCACGATGGTCTGCGAGTGGCTCTCGAGCACGTCGAGCTCGGCGAGCTGGCGCTCGAGCAGCGAGCGGAACGCCGTGACGTAGGCCGAGAACTGGCGGGCCGCGGTCTCGGCGCGCTCGCGCACGAGCAGTTCCTCGATGCGCGAGCGCTCGACGATCTTCTCCGCCTCGAGCGCCGCCTTGCGCATCACGATGTCGGCCTCGCGCTCGACGGCCGCCTGCGCGTCGTGGCGGAGCTGCTGCGCGGCGAGCAGCGCGTCGTTCATGGCGCGCTCCCGCTCGCGGAAGGCGCGCAACTGCTCCTGGGCGTTGCGAACGCGCTCGTCGAGCTGGGCGCGTTCGCGCAGCAGCCGCTCGAGCTCGTCGGCGACCCGGCTGCGGAACGCCTCCACCTCGAGACGATCGTAGCCGCGCAGCGACCGCGCGAAGCCCTGCGCGCGCACGTCCTGCGGCGTCAGCGTGAACTGATCCTGGTTCATCGGCGCTCCCCGAACAGTACGGTCCCGAGCCGAACCATCGTCGACCCTTCCTCCACGGCGATGGCGAAATCCCCCGACATGCCCATCGACAGCTCCGGCAGCCGGTGTCCCCGGCCAAGCGCCTCCTCGCGCAGGCGCCTGAGCTGCGCGAAGGTGCGGCGCAATTCAGCCTCGTCGGCGTCGAAGGCGGCCATGGTCATCAGGCCACGGAGGTCGATGCCCGGAGTGCAGCTTGTCGCCTCGAGCAGCGCCGGCAGCTCCTTCGGGTCCACCCCGCCCTTCTGCGGCTCGGCCGAGCAGTTGACCTGCACCAGCACCGCCTGTCGCGCTGCGGCCGGCATCCGGCGCCCGAGCTCGTGCGCGAGGTCCAGGCGATCCACGGAATGGATCAGGGCGAACCGACCCGCGGCATGACGCGCCTTGTTCTTCTGCAGGCCGCCGATGAGGTGCCAGTCTACCTCGAGTCCAGCCACCGCGTCCTGCTTGCCCAGCGCTTCCTGCACGCGGTTCTCGCCCACATCTCGCAACCCGGCCGCCACCGCCGCCCGGACCGCCTCGGCGGGATGGGTCTTCGTGACGGCCACGATCCGGACCTCGTGCGCCCATCCCGCCCGGGCCCGATGCCGCTCGATCGTCTCCCGGACCTGGTGCAGCCGGTCGGGGAGGTTCGGGAATTCCATAGCCTCACAATTTAACCGGGAGGACCCTGTCGGCTGAAGCCGCTGGTCTCCGGCTTGCCCGTGCCGGGCCCCCCTGCTCGTTGCGAGGAGCGAGCGTCAGCGAGCGACGAAGCAATGAGCAGGCAGCGCTGCGCGCCCTACCTGCCGAACGCTCCAGTGCCGCCCCGGTAGCCCTTCAACGCCGACTCCAGCGCTGCCGATGGGGCCAGCTGCTGGGCCCGCTCGAGATTCTTCACCACGGCGGCGCTGTCGCCGCGCTGGTCGTGGTGGTAGGCGACGAGCGTGAAGGGGATCGACAGCGTGCTCGCGATGCTGGCCGAGGTGCTCTCGAGCCGGCCGTCGTTCTCCGGGCCCAGCAGCGCGCCGTAGCGATAGGTCTGCCAGAGGAGCTGCTCGGTGAGCGGAAGGTCCACCGGCCGACCGCCGACGCCACCGCCAATGAGACCGGGCCTGGTGGTGTCGGGCTTCGCCGTCTCGAGGCGGAAGGTGAGACCCTGTTGCACCACGTAGTCCGCGAGCCCCGCGAAATCGCGGCCCGCCGTGATGCCCCACACGATCGGCCGGCGCCCGATGTTCTGCTGGATGATGCGCAGGGCCACGATGTCGTTGGGATAGAACACCGACTTCGCGGGATAGGTGTGCGTGATGGGACCGAACGGCACCGCGGTGGCCTGCTCGAGCATGATGGGCGTTTCGGCGGCCGAGGCGATCTCCTCATCCGTCATGGTATGCAGCGGCCAGTCGGGCTTCGTGGCCCGTGCTGCGTTCCAGGGCGCGGGCGCGCTCGACGCGTCGAACTCGCGCAGGGGGTTGTCGCGCAACTGGCGCATGTACCAGCCGGTCTGTGCCAGCGCCAGGCAGACCACCGTCACGTCCCGGCGGACGCCGGACACCTCCTGCGCCCACCACAACGGAAACGTGTCGTTGTCGCCGTAGGTGAAGAGGATGCCATATGGCGGCACGGAGTTCAGCAGGTCGTACGCGAAGTCGGCGGCCAGCGTGCGATCGGGACCTCGGCGCGAGGCCTCACGCCAGTTGAGCGTCAACGGCACGAGCACGAGGGCGAGCAGGCCCCATGCGTAGCGTCGCACGCCGCCCTTCGCGGCGAACCCGCGCGCCATGTCGCCCAGCCCCACCGCGGCCCAGAGCCCCCACACCACGAAGCTCACGACGAAGAAGTAGTCGCGCTCGCGAACCTCGTGGTCGTTCGGGTCCGGATAGGCATCGTACCCGATGCTGAATCCAGGGCGGAAGTTCATGTACGCCACGAGCCCGAGTCCCGTGACGAGCCACAGCGTGAAGAGCAGCCACCACGCGCCGCGATCGGTTTCCCGCTGCACCAGCAGGCCACGGAGCCCCATGCTGAAGAACAGCACCGTGCACACCAGCCGAAGCCCCGACCCCGCCGTCTTCGCCCACTGCCAGTCGAAATACAGCAGGTAGTTGAGCAACTGCAGCCCGATGATCGTGAGGCTGCGGCCGGGGTTGTCGGGACCATGCAGAACGGTCGGGTCGTCGAGCGGGGTGCGCACGGGGTATTGCGCGCGGCGAATCACGGCGAGCAGCGCTTCCCACGTGGACGGCGCCGCCTCGTTGATCATCGGCGCCTGCCCGGAGCGGATGAACAGGAAGAGGTACGGCGTGATGCCCACCGCCGCGACCAGCAGTGCCACCAGCGCGAAGCCCCCCACCCCGCTCGCGAACGCGAACACCGCCGCGCCGAAGTAGCACGCCAGCCCTGCGAAGATGAGCGTAGTGCTGCCAAGTCCACTGCCGATCAGGAGCGCCCAGGTCCCGGCGACGACGGCGACCTTGGCCCACTCCTGCCGCCGCAACACGGGATCCGCCGCCGGCGCGCCGCGGAGCGTGACGGCGAGGAACACCACTACCGCGGGCCCGACCAGCAGTGCCAGCAGGTGGTTCCCGATGGCGAGCCCGGCCACGAAGAGGATGAGGAGCAGCAGGCGCGGTGCTCGGGCCGTGCCGCGCGACGCACGCCAGCAGAGCGCGAGCCACGAGATGACCGCGATGCTGAACAGCGCGACGGCGTAGGCCTCGGTCTCCGTGGAATTCTGCCAGTTGGTGAACGTGAATGCGCCCGCGACGGCGGCAGCGGCCGCCGTAAGCAGGCGTGACGTGCCGCCTGCCCACGGCCCGAGCGACTCGTGAATCACGAGAAAGAACAGCGCGGCACCGGCGGCCGAGAACGCCGCGGTCATCAGGTTGGTCCGAAAGGCCCACTCCCCGATGGGTACCAGCGTCCCCCACACGTGGCCGATGAGCACCAGCAGCGGCGTCCCCGGCGGATGCGGGATGCCGAGGATGCGCGTCGCGGCGATGAGCTCGCCCGCATCCCAGAACGTCACGGTGGGTGCGAGCGTCAGCAGGAACCCCATCAGCACCGCGAGGCCCACGCCCACGGCGGCGCGATACGGCGGACGCGACGGCATCGGATCGATCAGGGGGTCCGGGATGTGGCCTCCAGGGCGGTCGCGAGCGCCAGCGCGTCGTGCGTCTGCCGAACGTCGTGCACGCGGAAGATGCGGGCGCCGCGCTCCCAGCCGAGAGCGCAGGCCACCGCGGTGACACCATCGCGCTGGGCGACGGGCAACCCGCTGGGTTCGCCGATAAAGCGCTTCCGTGACGGACCGAGGTAGACGGGGCGTCCGAGGGCGAGGAATGCGCCCAGCTGGTCGAGCAGTGCGAAGCTCTGCGCCGTCGTCTTGCCGAAGCCCAGTCCGGGATCGACGGCGATGGTCCCGGGCGCGATGCCCGCAGCAGCGGCCACCTCGATGCTCGCACGCAGCTCGTGCAGCACCGCGCCTACCACGCCTTCGTCGTAACGCGCGTGGGCGTAGCTCGCGAGCTCGAGGTGCTCGCCGCGCGAGTGCATCAGCACGAGTCCTGCGCCTGCCCGCGCCACCACCGACGCCATCTCGGGGTCGAGGCGCAGCCCGGAGACGTCGTTCACCACGGCGGCGCCGGCGTCGAGTGCGGCCTTGGCGACGCTCGACTTCACGCTGTCGATCGACACGGCGACCTCGGGGAATTCGCTCGTGAGCCGCTCGATGACGGGCAGCACGCGACGCAGTTCCTCGTCATCCGCGACGATCTCGGTGCGCGCGGGACGGGTGGATTCGCCGCCCACGTCGAGCATCCGGGCACCTTCATGCACCAGTGCCTCCGCATGACGCAGGGCCGCGTCGAGGGAGCCGAGTGCGCCGCCGTCGCTGAAGCTGTCGGGCGTGACGTTGAGGATGCCGACGATGAGCGGGCGGTCGAGCGGAATCGTTCCGCGGGCGATGTCCCACGTAGCGGCGGGCCCGAGCGGCATCGCGGTGGCAAGGACGAGCGCAAGCTCCGCCAGTTCCGGCGGGACGCGAAATGGCTGCGCCAGCGTGGAGAGTCGTGCGCGCGAGCCAGCCACGATCGCCCAGTCCTCGCCCGTGGAGAGGTCGATCCCCAGCTTCCCGCCATGGCGCACGAGAGCCTCGAGCGTGGCACGCTCGAGGCCCGTGAAATGAACGGCGAGGGGT
>JBJMOZ010000360.1:0-3557 GCA_045803465.1 Gemmatimonadales bacterium
GTCGCGCATCTCGGCGGTCGTGAGCGTGGCGAAGTCGGCGGTGCGCAGGCTCTCCTCGCCACTTGGCTCGCGCAGCAGCTCGGGACGCGGTGGACCGGGCAGCGCCGCGTTGGTGTCGGCCGGGCTGCCGAAGAGCGCGCGGCCGTCGGGCGGGCGCTTGCGCTGGCTCAGTCGCGGCAACTCGTCGGTGGTGCCGCGACCATGGCGACGCCAGAACAGGTCGAAGGCGGCATCGAAGATCGCGAGATCCTCGTGGCGGCGGACGTACACCGCGCGACCCGCAGCGCGCACCTCCGCCTTGCGCCGGAATCCCACGTGCTCGAGCGCCTCGAGGAAGAGCCGAGTGCGCCCCGGCTGCACGTCGAGCCCGGCGCGGCGCAGCAGCCGGCCGAACGTGACGGCATTCGGCAGCAGGCCGGCCGCTTCCTCGGGTGCGAGTGCCGTCATGACGCCTGGCGCGTCCCCATCCCGGCGCGGGACTCGGCGAGCAGGGTGGCCGCGCTCTCGCCGCGCAGCGCGCCGATGTCCTCCTGATACTTGAGCAGCACGCCCAGCGTCTGCTCGATGCGGGATTCATCGAGCTGCTGCCAGCCGAGTGCGGTGAGCGCGGCGGCCCAGTCGAGCGTCTCGGCGACGCCGGGCACCTTGGTGAGGTCGGCGCTCCGCAGGCGCTGCACGAACGCGACGATCTCGCCGGCGAGACGCGCTTCCACGCCGGGCATCCTGGCGCGCAGGATCTCGAGCTCGCGAGCGGCGGACGGATAATCGATCCAGTGATAGAGGCAGCGGCGCTTGAGCGCGTCGTGCACCTCGCGCGTCCGGTTGCTGGTGAGGATCACGAGCGGCTTCACCGTCGCCCGCAGGGTGCCGATCTCGGGGATGGTGACCTGGAAGTCGCTCAGCAGCTCGAGCAGGAACGCCTCGAACTCCTCATCCGCGCGGTCCACCTCGTCGATGAGGAGCACCGGCGCCGGTCCTTGCGAGCGCAGGGCCTGCAGCAGCGGGCGCTTGAGCAGGAAGTGCTCGCTGAACACGTCGCGTGCCACGGCCCGCTCGCCTTCGCCGCGAGCCTCGAGCAGGCGGATCTCGAGCATCTGGCGCGGATAGTCCCACTCGTAGACCGCGGTCGAGATGTCGATGCCTTCGTAGCACTGCAGGCGGATCAGGTCGGTCTCGAGCGCGGCGGCGAGGGTGCGGCCCACCTCGGTCTTGCCGACGCCCGCCTCGCCCTCGAGCAGCAGCGGCCGCTCGAGCGCCTGGGCGAGGAAGATGGACGTCGCGAGATCGCGATCGGCGACGTAACCGTGGACGGCGAAGGCGGACTGGACGGCGTCGATTGATGCGAGGGACGGGGGCATGGAGGAAGTTAGGGCACTCACTCCGGTGACTCCAACTCCCGCGCATATGCCGGAAACCGGAACCGCATCTGCTTGCCGAGCAGCCCCCCGTGCGCCAGCTCGGCCAGCGCCGCTGCGTCCAGCAGCTCGCCCGTCAGCAAGCGTGGCAGCACCAGATCCGCGGCCGTCGCCATCGAGAACATGCCGCACCCGGGCAGCCCGAGCAGCGTGCTGCCGCCCAGACGGGCGATCCACATCATCGAGCCCGGATGCGCCGGCACTCCGTGCCGCACGAAGGTGCCGCCGAGTGCAGTGAGAGCCTCGCAGAACGGCGAGAGTGGATCGCCGGCCGAGACACCGCTCACGAGCACCACCGGGTGGCGTTCCTCGAGCACCAGTCGCTCGAGCGCCGAGCGGGAGCGGGCCGCCGATACCTCGGGCTCCGCCGCCCACGCATGCACGAGTCCCGCGAACCGCGAGCCGAGGGCTTCGAGCTTCATGGTGGCGCCGCCGACGAATCGGTCGAGCGGCCGCTCGCCGATCTCCTCGGCGACGATGGCCGGCACCTGCAGCGCGCGATAGGGGCGCACCTCCACCACCGGTCCGTCCTCACGCGCGATGCGCATTCCCTCGCGCACCACGTCGCCCGGCACGAGGTGCGGGGCCACCTTGACCGACGCCACGATCTCGCCCGCCGCCATGCACTGGGCATGGAAGAGCGTGAACACTTCCAACGGATCCAGTGCGTTGATCGCGCTGAGCGGGGAGGTGCGGACGTGCAGCACGCCGTCCCACTTGGCGGCGAGATCGATGCGCGAGAGATGCGGCGGCCTGAGGTCCATGCCGCCGCCACCGACGGCGAGCGCAAGTCGATGCGCCGCCTCGTCCTCATGCAGGTCGCCGCTGTCCGCCCAGCCGAGACGGAGCGGTTCCGTCAGGAGCCCGGCTTCCGCGGCGCCGAGGAGCTCGTGCACCAGCGCGCGACCGAGCCTCGTGCCCTTGCCGACGCGCCGCGTGCCGAGCCGGAGCGTCGCCAGCAGAACGGCGTCGACGAGCTCGTCGGGCGTGAGCGCCGTGAGCTCGTCGGGCGAGAAGCGTCGGGCATGCATGTGGTGGAGCGGCGCTTCAGACGTGCGCGGCGCTCACCCGCCTGGCGAAGTCCTGCCAGAACTGCTCGGTGAGCTTCTTCGCGGTGCTCTCGAGCAGGCGGCCTCCCACGCTGGCCACGGTGCCGCTGACCTCGCTGTCGGAGCGCCACGACATCACCGTGCGGCCGGGTCCGGCCTCCGCAAGGTCGATGGAGGCCTTCACGTCCACGGCCGAGCCCGGCGCCTTGCCCTTGGCGCGCATGCCGGCGTGCTCGGGGGCCCGCAGGTCGGAGAGCTCGACGTCCAGCGTGAACCGCACCTTGATGGCGCCGACGCCGAACGCCGAGATCACCTTGTAGTGCGTGTCGTCGAGTCGCTCCACCTTCTCCACGCCGGGTGCCGAGGCGGCGACGAAGTCGGGGTCCATGAGTTTCTGCCAGACGACGTCGCGTGGGGCGGCAACTTCGGGGGCGCCGGTGAAGTTCAGTCGCATGCTTGCTCCTCCTCAGGTGTGTCGCGGGCGGCGAGGTCCGCGCGGGTGTCGATGTCGGGGTTGCGGCCATCCACCGGCACCAGTTCCACGGCCACCTGCCCGCTGCGGAGTACGGCACCGAGTCCTTCGTCGCCTTCGAGCTGCTGCACCAGCGGCCACATCGACCGGTCGATCAGCACCGGATGGCCCGGTACGTCGGGCTCACCGGAATATCGCGGGCGAACCGCGCCTGCGCCCGTCACCCGCCAGCGCGCCACCAGGCTGGCGATGACGACGGGGTCGGTGTCGGGCTGGTCGGCCAGCACCACGAGGGCGGCAGCCCGACCCGGCGGCAGCGACTGTTCCAATGCCGCGAACCCGGCACGCAGACTGTGCGCGATGCCTCTCTCCGCGTCGGGCGCCTCGACCTGTGAGAGTCCAGTCGCTTCCAGCAGTGCGCCGAGCGGTGTGCCTCGCTCGCGCACGACGGCGAGCACCCCTTGCAGTATGTCCATCTCGAGCGCGCGCCGCAGCGTGTCCGCGATGTGGCCGGCCAGTGGTCGTCCGGCGAGGGGGGCCAGCAGTTTCTCGCCGCCGAACCGCGTGGCGCGGCCGGCGGCGAGAAGTACCGCGACGACGGGCGCAGGCGTGGTTACCGTG
>JBJMOZ010000369.1:0-3648 GCA_045803465.1 Gemmatimonadales bacterium
TTCTCGAACGATCCGCCGTACTCGTCGGTGCGGACATTGGCGAGCGGTGAGAGAAACTCGTTGAGCAGGTAGCCATGCGCAGCGTGGATCTCGGCCACCTCGAACCCCGCGATCAATGCGCGCTTCGTGGCGGCTACGAACGCATCGATGACGACGCGGATGCCGGCGCGATCGAGCTCGTGCGGCGTCACCTCGCTCTCGCGCAAGGGCAGCGGGCTCGGCGCCACCGGGATCCACCCTCCATCTTCCGGGCGAATCTGCCGCCCGCCTTCCCACGGCCGCGCGGAACTCGCCTTGCGACCCGCGTGCGCGAGCTGGATGCCCGCCACGGCACCCTGCTCACGCAGGAAGGCGGTGATGCAAGCGAGCACATCGATGTGCTCGTCCTTCCAGATGCCGAGGTCGGCCGGCGAGATGCGGCCCTCCGGCACGACGGCGGCCGCCTCGGTGATGATGAGGCCCGCGCCGCCGACGGCCCGGCTGCCCAGGTGGACGACGTGCCAGTCGTTGGCGAAGCCGTCCACGCTGGAGTACTCGCACATCGGGCTGACGACGATCCGGTTGCGCAGCGTCACGCCGCGCACGGTGAGCGGCGCGAAGAGGCCCGTCACGGAATGGCCGATTCGGTCATCAGCTTCCGGGCGAAGTAGGTGAACTGCAGCGCGTCGGTGAACGCCTGCTCCTTCGCGTTCGCGCCCGAGCCGTGCCCGCCCTCGTGCACCTCGTAGAAGTAGTACGGAATCCCCATCTCGCCGAGCTTCGCGGCGAACTTGCGCGCGTGCTGCGGGCCCACGCGATCGTCCTTGGTGGTGGTCCACACGAGCGGCTCGGGATACTTCACGCCCTTGCGCAGGTTGTGGTACGGCGAGATGGACGCGAGGAACGCTCGCTCGGCGGGCACGCTCGTGCTGCCGTACTCGCCCACCCACGAGGCGCCGGCCTGGATCTGCTCGAAGCGGAGCATGTCGAGCAGCGGCACGGCGATGTCGACGGCCTGGTACAGCTCCGGATGCTGCGTCATCGCGACGCCCATCAGCAGCCCGCCGTTCGAGCCGCCACGGATGCCGAGCCGGCGGGGCGACGTGATCTTGCGGGCGATGAGGTCCTTCGAGACGGCGGTGAAGTCGTCGTAGATCACCTGGCGCTTCGTCTTGAGGCCCGCCTGGTGCCACGCGGGGCCGAACTCGCCGCCGCCGCGGATGTTGGCCAGCGCGTACGCGCCGCCGTGCTCCACCCAGTTCTTGCCCGTGACGCCGAGGTACGACGGCGTGTTGGCCACCTCGAACCCGCCGTACGCGCCCAGGATGGTGGGCGTGCTGCCGTCGAACTTCATGTCCTTCGGCCGGACCACGAAGTAGGGCACCTTGGTGCCGTCCTTCGACGTGGCCTCGAACTGCTCGACCACGTGGGTCGACGCGTCGAAGCGCGGCGCGGTGGTCTTGGCGGGCGTGATGGTGCCGGACCTGGCATTCACGTGCAGGAGCGTGGTCGGCTCCAGAAAGCTCGTCACAGATACGAAGGCATCATCGCCGTGGTCGTCGGCCGAGGCCAGGTCGATGGAGGCGTTGTCGGGAAGGGACAGCCGCTGCCGCGACCAGCCGCCGTTGGCCTCCGGCGTGAAGATGAACGCGCGGCCGCGCACGTTCTCGTAGCCGGCCACGAGGAGCCGGTCGCGCGTAGTCCTCGCGTCGGTGAACGTCTCGCGCGGCCCCGGGGCGAAGATCTCGGTGGGCCTGAGCTTCTCGGGATCGGCCGTGGCCGCCGCGAGGTCGAGCGAGAGCAGCGTGCCCGCTACGTGCGTGGTGCCGTTCACGGTCCACGGCTCGGCGATGCGGACGAGCAGGCGGCCCTGCACCAGGCCCGCGAGCTCGGTCTTGCCGGGCAGGGCGAGCTTGCGGAGACCTGCGGGCGTCCGCAGCAGGTTCTCGGTGGTGAAGAAGCTGGGCCGGCGCTGCATGCCCACGGCGCGATGGCCGTCGCCGTCGGTGAAGGCGAACGCTCCGGCGGCCATGTCGGCCTTGGTGCCGCGGAACAGCTCCACCGCGCTGGACAGCGGTTGGCCGCGCGCAAGCGACTTGACGATGAACGCATAGCCTGACGTGGTGAGGTCGCCCGGCTCCCACTCGCGTGCGACGAACAGCGTGTCGTCACCGACCCACGTCGCGTCCTGCTTGCCGCGGGGCAGCATGAACCCGCCCTCCACGAACGCGTTCGTCTTCAGGTCGAACTCGCGTACCGTCACGGCGTCCTCTCCGCCCTCCGAGAGGCGCACCAGGCAGCGCGTGCGCCCGGGCGAGTCGCAATCAGCGCCGGCCCAGATCCAGTTCTTGTCCTCCCGCGCGGCGAGCGTGTCCAGGTCGAGCACCGTCTGCCACTTCGGCTCGGCGTTGGCGTAGTCGGCGAGCGTCGTCACGCGCCAGATGCCGCGCACGTGGTCCTGGTCGCGCCAGAAGTTGTAGGCGCGGCCGTCGATGATGTTCGGAAACGGAATGCGGTCCTTGGCCTCGAAGATCTTCAGCGCCTCGTCGTAGTAGCCCTTGAAGCGGGCGTCCCGCTCGAGCACCGAGAGGGTCTTCCTGTTCTCGACGTCGGACCACTCGAGGGCCTTGGGGCCCTCGAGCTCCTCGAGCCACTCGAAGCGATCGGAGGTGTCGGGCCGGGCCTGGGCCCGGGCGAGCGACGGGCCTCCGGCGCCGAGCACCAGGAGGAGGAGCGCGGACAGCGATCGCTTCAGCACGAGTACCTCAAGCGCGAATGGGGAAGGATGATCGGTGAAAGGTAGTTGACAGGTTCCGAGGCGTCCCATAATAAGGAAAACCCGTCGGAATCGGTGAACGACTTCATGTAAGGAGGCCGAACATGAATCGACTGCTCTCTTCCTGTACCATCGCCCTCATGCCCGTGCTGCTCGTCGCCTGCGGTGACGCCACCCGCGCGACCGATCCTTCGACTGCCGCCCAGCTCGAGTCGAAAAGCCTCGTCGGCGGCCTGGAGCGCCAGGTCCAGATGATGGATGCCTGCGAGCCAGAGTCCTTCAATGCCGCCATCGGACCCGGAACCTGCAGTCGGGACGGTGGCGTCACGTTCGCGAACTTCCTCAGCCTGCTGGGCAAGCACCAGACGGTCGGCGCGTGGCACTTCGCCCCATCCACGGTCAATGTCCGGGTCGGCCAGGAGCTCGTCGCCATCAACAAGGGCGGCGAAGTCCATACCTTCACGGAAGTTGCGGCGTTCGGTGGTGGGATCGTCCCCGTCCTGAACGACCTCTCCGGAACGCCGGTGCCGGCACCGGAGTGTCTCTCCCTGTCGCTCGACGATTTCGTGCCGCCGGGCGGGACGTACCGCGACGACGTCGACGAGGCGGGCACCGAGCTTTACCAGTGCTGCCTCCACCCGTGGATGCGCGCCACCGTGACCGCCAGGGAATGATCCAGGCGGACAACAACGGATGGAGGGCTTTTAATTAGTCCTCTTCGATCTGCCCCCGGATCTCGCCGCCGGGGTTGCAGCCCGGCTCCCCGGCCGTGCAGCCGACCGCGCTGGTGTGCACGTTCACGTAGGCGCCACCGGTGCGCATCGCGGAGAGCAGCGAATCGAACGTGATCGGCGGATCGCCGACCGTCGTCCCGTTGGTACCGGTCGCGAGCA
>JBJMOZ010000058.1:0-5187 GCA_045803465.1 Gemmatimonadales bacterium
CGTCGCTGCGCTCCTCGCAATGAGCAGGGCGGCGCATTAATCTCCATTCATGCCTCTCAAGATCGCCATCGTGTTCGACACGCCCTACGAAGGGTGGGATCACGCGCGCCACCTGCAGCAGGTGGAGACGGAGATCGGCCGTCAGGACGAGGTCGAGCCCGAGATGGAGTACCAGGTGGCCCATGCGCTCCGCACGCACGGGCACGAGGTGCACCTCATCGGGCTGCACAACGATCTCGGCCACCTGCTGAGCGAGGTCGATGTCGCAAAGCCCGATCTTGCGTTCAACTGCGCCGAATCGTTCAACGGACGCGCCCACCTCGAGTACGTCGTCGCCGCCGTGCTCGAGGCGAAGGGGATCAACTACGTGGGCACGCCACCCACCGGGCTCATCGTCTCGCGCAACAAGGCGATGGCGAAGGAGATCCTCGACTTCCACGGCGTGCGCGTCCCCGGCTTCGTCGTCTGCCCGCCGGGCGTCACGCCCTGTCGCCCGGACGGACTCGCCTTTCCGCTCATCGTGAAGCCGGTCTTCACCGATGCCTCCGAAGGCATCGCCCAGGCCTCGGTGGTCTGGGATGACGAGGCGCTCGCCGCACGGGTCCAGTTCATCCACGAGCAGTTCAACGACACCGTGATCGCCGAATCGTTCGTCGAGGGCCGCGAGCTGTACGTGAGCCTCCTCGGCAATGGCGACCAGATCGACGTGCTGCCGCTCACCGAGCTCGTCTTCGACAAGGAGAAGAACGCGCCCGAGGAACGCATCGCGACCAAGTCGGCCAAGTGGGACAATTCCTACCGGGAGCGGCGCGGCATCCGCAACCAGTTCGCCCGGCCCATCTCGGCGCAGGCGCGCGAGGAGGTCGAGCGCGCCTGTCGCACGGCCTTCCGCGCCCTCGCGCTGCGCGACTACGCGCGCTGCGACGTGCGGCTCGATGCCGAGGACCGCGTCTGGCTCCTCGAGGCGAACGCCAACCCGTTCATCGCCGAGGGGCACGACTTCGCCGAGGCGGCCCACAAGTCGGGCCTCGAGTATCCGGCCCTCATCCAGCGGCTCATCGACCTGGCGCAGGCGCGGATCCGGCGTGACTAGGGCAGCCTGCCCGATCGGCCATCCGGTCAAGAAGTGGTGGCGCTACTGCACGGCGTGCGATCGGGCCCTCACGTGGCGCGACACCAGCGGGCGCATCGGCGGCGAGTGCGAGGAATGCGGCTGGGCCATCTCGCCCCTGTTCGCCCACTGCCCGTGGTGCGCCACCGAGCAGGAGGACGGCAGCGAGCGTCCGGTGCGCGAGGCGAGGGGCTTCACGCTCGACACCGGCTGCGACTGGAAGTGCGGCGGCCGCGTGCAGTACCCCATGCCGTACTGCCCCACCTGCGGCAAGCATCAGTTCTGGAATGAGAGCCATCGCTTCGAGGGCACCTGTCCGCACTGCGATCGCGGCGTCGACGACGCCATGGAGTGGTGCCCGTGGTGCGGCAGCGACGCCACCGGACAGGACCTGATGCAGCGGGCGCTCCGTCGCACCCGTCGCCTGCTGCTCGTCTCGCGCATCCGGCCGTGGGACTACAAGGTGCTGCTGCGCCCCGGCGTCTCGGGGGTGGACCCGAAGTACCCGAACACCGTCGAGATCGAGCAGCGCTACGTCACCGGCCGCCGGCAGGACGAGATCCCGTGGCGCATGCTCACCGGCCTCATCACCCACGAGCTCGGCCACAGCTTTCTCTTCCAGCACTGGCGCTGGGCCAAGAGCCCCGAGTTCCGGAAGGCGTTCGGCGACGTGACGAAGGCCTACCGCGTGCGCGACGACGGCTGGGTCGACTTCCAGCGCCGCCGCGTCGCCACCGCACCTGCCGACCACGTCACGGCGTACGCGATGGAGCATCCGCAAGAGGACTTCGCCGAGACGTTCCGGTTCTTCGTGACCCGGCACGGGCGACTGCGGGACCTGTTCTCGGAACTGGGGCGGAAGCGGAAGGGCGTGATCGTGTACCAGAAGTTCCTGGCGCTGCAGGACTACGTGAAGAGCCTCAGGATGCGGAGATGACGAAAGGGCCGACCCAGCGGGTCGGCCCTTTCATGTTTCCCTAGTGGAGCTGAGGGGGATCGAACCCCTGACCTCTGCAGTGCGATTGCAGCGCTCTCCCAGCTGAGCTACAGCCCCGATCCGTCGCGGCCCGATAGGATAGTCGGGCCGGCACCGTTCGTCAACGAAGCATTGCCCCCGCGACCTCAGCCAAGCGGCACCCGATCCAGGGCTTCCACCACCTCTGCGCAGAGCGCCGTGCCAGCCTGCCGGCGCACGATGGCACGCACCTCGTCGGGCGGCAGCCCGGCCCGGTACGGCCGCTCGGCGAGCAGCGCCTCGCACACGTCCGCCACCGCAAGCGTGCGGTCGAGCGGACCCAGTTGCAATCCGTTCAGCCCGGTGTGATAGCCACGCCCGTCGAGCCGCTCGTGATGCCGGGCGGCCACCCGCGCCACCTCGCCGAACGCGCTCACACGACCCACGATGGACTCGGTGTGTCGCGGGTGCTCGCGCATCACGGCCATCTCCTCCGGCGTGAGCGCGCCCGGCTTGTCGAGGATCATGTTCGACACGCCCAGCTTCCCGATGTCGTGCAACAGCGCCGCACGGCGAAGCAGCGTGCGCTCGGCCGCGGTGAACCCCTGCTCCGCCCCGAGCAGCAGCGCGATGCGCGCCACGCCGTCGGAGTGTCGCGCCGTATACGGCGACTTCGCGTCCACGACGCGCGCGAACGCCTCGGCCACACGATCGAGCCGCGCATCGTCGACGAGCATCACATGGTCCGCCGGCTCGAGCGCCGCCACGCGTGCACGGCTCTCGGTGCGGCCCAGGCCGCGCCAGTACGCCTCGTCGTGCTCGAACGTGCACAGCGCCTCGACGAGAGCGGCATCGAACCACGTTCCCGAGCGCTCGCGCGCCATGCGGAATGCCGCGCGCCGCCCGAACTCGCTCCAGAACACCTCCACCGTCTGCGCGAGCCCCGCGATGCGCGCCAGCAGCGGGATCTGCTCGCCCGTGAGACCATGGGGCAGCCCTCCCCCGTTCCAGTGCTCGTCGAGCGCGTGGATGGCCGACGCGGTGGCCTCGCCCAGGCCCAGCATGCGCGCGATGTCGGCACCACGCTCGCAGCGCGTCTCGGTCATCTCGCGAGCGCTGCCCTTGCCCTTCACCGCCACGGTGAGCGCGCGCCAGGCCCGCGCGACGGCGGTGCTGCCGGGCACGTGCTTGAAGGTGTAGGAGGCTGCGCTGGCGCCGTCCGTCCAGTCGTGCAGCTTGTGCGCCTTCTTGAGCGTCCGGTCGTCGCTGCCGAAGAGGTTGCAGAGCCGCGCAGCGTTGCTGGAGCAGCCGAGGTCCTTCAGCAGGATGGCATAGAACAGGTCGGAACGCGCCGAGTCGTCGAGACCCAGCACGCCGGCGACCCGCATGCCGATCAGGCAGCTGCGGACGGCGTGGCCCTCGGGCTGACCCTCGGTGATGTCGAGTGCGTAGGACAGCGCGGCGACGACCTCGGAGAGCCGAACGGCGCCATCGCGCTTCGGGTCGAATCGGCTGACGGCGAGCAGCCTCATCGCAGGGTGGCCGTGGAAAGGCGCATTTTGCGACAGACGGCTCCGTTAATGCGACGCAAGTCGTTGTGGGAGAAGATCATGGAGGGCGACTGAGCAAGGACGAGGCCAGATCCGAGACGGCCCGGTAGCCATTGCCGCCCCAAGGATCATTACTCTTCCTGCCCGACGATGAGCACTGCCGAACCGCGCCTCTTTCTGCCTGACGTCCAGACTCCCCGCCCCGGTGGGGAGTTCGTGCTCTACTGGATGCAGGCCAGCCAGCGCGCCGACTGGAACCTCGCCCTCGAGTTCGCCATCGAGCAGGCCAACGCGTTGCGGTTGCCCGTGCTCGTCTACCACGGCCTGCGACACGACTATCCGTGGGCCAGCGACCGGCTGCACACGTTCATCCTCCAGGGCGTGGTGGATCTCTACGCGGGCTTCGAGGTGCGCGGCATCCAGTACGCGTTCTACCTCGACGACCGCACCGGCAACGGCGATCCTTCGCTACCACTCGACACAGCGCGCTCCCCGCTGGTGCAGCTCGCCGACCGCGCCGCGCTGGTCGTCACGGACTTCAGCCCGACCTTCATCTATCCGCGGCAGATCCGGGCACTGAGACGCAAGACCGAGACACCCGTCATCGCGGTGGACGCGTGCGGTGTGGTACCGCTCAAGGCGGTGAGCCGCGAGCACTCGACGGCGCGCGGCATCCGCACCGAGCTCATGAATGCGTTGCCGCATCACCTGTGGCCCATCGTGGAGAGCGAGCCGGGCGTGCGGCGAAGCATCGAGCTTCCGTTCGAGCCCACGCGTCCCACGCGCGACGGCATCGCCGCGATCGTGGCCCGGTGTGACATCGACCATGCGGTGACACCGTCAGCGGCGTTCCATGGCGGGACTGGCGCGGCCCGTGCACGGCTTCAGCAATTCCTCGAGACAGGTCTCCACCGCTACGTCGACCATCGCAACGATCCCAATGAGCCGGATGCCACCAGCCGCCTCTCGCCCTGGCTGCACTTCGGGCACATCAGCGCGCAGGAGGTACTGCTCGCCGCGCGCGACGCGGGTTCGGCCTCGCAGTACGAGAAATTCCTGGAGGAGACGCTCGTATGGCGCGAGCTGTCGCACAACTTCTGCCTTCACAACCCACGGCACCGCACCATCGACGGCATTCCGCCGTGGGCGCGCGAGCAGCTTGCGGCGCACGAGTCCGATCCTCGGCCGGCCCTGTACACCGACGATGAGCTCGAGCACGCCCGCACGGACAGCGAGTTGTGGAACGCTGCGCAGCGCGCCTACCTGCGCGACGGCTTCATGCACAACTACCTGCGGATGCTGTGGGCGAAGGCAGTGCTGGCGTGGACGCCAAACGCGGCGTCCTGCCTGCGCATCCTCGAGCACCTCAACAACAAGTACTCGCTCGACGGTCGCGACCCGAACAGCTACGGCGGCATCATGTGGACGTTCGGAAAGTTCGACCGGCCGTTCTACCGCCGGCCGATCTACGGCACCGTGCGCTACCAGTCGCTCAAGGCCGCAGCGGACAAGTTCGACGTGCCACGATACGTGCGCAGGTATCCTGCTCATTGCGAGGAGCGCAGCGACGA
>JBJMOZ010000221.1:0-5291 GCA_045803465.1 Gemmatimonadales bacterium
GGCCGCTCGATGAGCGGCGAGCCACGCCGGCCGATGTGCATGCGCAGCGACATCACCATCGCCTCGCGCAGCGGGTCGATGGGCGGATTGGTGACCTGCGCGAATCGCTGCCGGAAATAGCTGTAGATGCCCTGCGGTGTCCGCGCGAGCGGGGCGATGGGCGTGTCGTCGCCCATGCTCCAGACGGGGTCGACGCCCGTCGTGGCCATCGCCTCGAGGATGATGCGGAGGTCCTCGAAGCCGTAGCCGAACAGCCGCTGGCGCACCACCAGCTCGTCGCCGGCGGGAGCGGGCAGGGTGCGAATCGGGTCGGGGGACAGCACCGCCATGTAGCGACGGACCCAGCTCTCGTATGGCTGGCGACCGGCCACGGCACGCTTCGCGTCGAGGTTGCGGACGATGATGCCCCGCTCGAGGTCGGCGAGCAGCACCTCGCCCGGGCCCACCTTGCCGCTCTCGATGACATCCTCGGGCTCGAAGTCCACGAGTCCCACTTCGGACCCGGCGAAGACGAGGCCGTCGCGGCGAATCTTGTAGCGACAGGGCCGGAGCCCGTTGCGGTCCACGGCGGCGCCGGCGATGCGGCCGTCGGTGTAGGCCAGCGCGGCCGGTCCATCCCAGGGCTCGTGCAGGCAGGCGTGGTACTCGTAGAACGCGCGCACCGACGGGTCCACGTCGGCGTACTTCTCCCAGGCCTGCGGGATCATCATCATCACCGCATGCACCGGATCACGGCCGGAAGCCACGAACAGCTCGAGCGCGTTGTCGAGGCTCGCCGAGTCGCTGCCCTGCGGCCAGATCACGTCGCGAAGCCGGTCTTCGCGCCCTTCCCACAGGGGCGACTTGAGCAGCGGCGCCCGCATCGTCATGGCGTTGCGGTTGCCCCAGAGCGTATTGATCTCGCCGTTGTGCGCCAGGAGGCGGAAGGGCTGTGCCAGCGGCCAGCTCGGCAGGGTGTTCGTGGAGTAGCGCTGGTGGAACACCGCCACCGCACTCTCGAACTCGGGAAAGCGGAAGTCGGGATAGAAGACGGGCAGCTGCGCACCCTGCAGCAGCGCCTTGTAGACGATGGTGCGACACGACATCGACGGCACGTAGAAGCCCGCGAGCCCCAGTTGCTCGGCGCGCTGTTCCAGCAAGCGACGCGAGAGGAAGAGGGCGCGCTCCCAGGCGTCGTCATCGACGAATCGCTCGGGCCGGCCGATGAGCGCCTGCCGGATCACGGGCATGCTGCTGCGCGCCGAGGGGCCTAGGGCCGCGGGGTTCACCGGCACGTCGCGCCAGCCGATCAGCGGGAGGCCGTCCTCCTCGAGCGCCTGCTCGATCAGGCCTGCGGAGGCCTGCAGGCCGTCTGGATCGACGGGCAGGAAGAAGGAGCCGACGGCGAAGGGTCGCCCCGGTGCGAGGCTCAGGCCCAGTCGGTAGGCATCCCGATGGAAGAGCCGGTGCGGGATCTGGGTGAGCAGGCCGGCGCCATCGCCGGAGTTGTCGGTGGAAGCAGCACCTCGGTGCGCCACGCGGCTGAGCGCCTCGAGCGCCATCTGCACCACCTCATGCGAGCGCACGCCGCTGGATTGCGCGAAGAAGCCGACGCCGCAGGCGTCGTGCTCACGCGTGGGGTCGAGCGGCCCACCGCCGGAGCGCGCGTTGGGAGAGTCGATACTGGTGCCAGAGATCGGCCGGATCCGCTGCCCGTCCGTCATCGGGACTCCTCGGTTGGTGGTCGGCCGCCGGTTGAGGCCGGCGACGGCAAACAAAAAACCCGCTCCGTTCGGGAGCGGGTCGGGTCAGTGCGTCACGCGCGCAGCTAGCCGGTCGCTCCCTGGGGATGGAGTCGGTTGACGAGAAGGGCGACCAGAAGCTTCGGCGCGTTGTTCATGGATGCATAGATATACAGGCCACTGCAATGGCTCAAGGGTGGCGGCCAAGTGTCCCTTGCTGGACACTCCGGTATTCTCCCGAGGGCGGCGTCCCCCTTGACAGTCCAGCCCCGGCCTCGGTAGGCTCCCATTCCACCTCGCGCATAACGATGCACGACGGGGTTACCACCACACTGCGAGCCACATTCATCGTGCTGCCGAACACCGTCGTCCTCCTGTCGCTCCTTCTCGTCGGGCTCCTTATCGAGCTTCGGGAGGTCCGCGGCATGCCGACGACGAGTTAGCACGACAGACTCGCAACGATCCCGGCGCCGCGGACCGAGTGGTCCGCGGCGCCTTCTGCATTCGGCCCCTGGCCGCCAACGGGAGGAATCACGCGCATGAGCCGTCGGATCACGATCTTCGACACCACCCTCAGGGACGGCGAGCAGGCGCCGGGCAACAGCCTGAGCGTCGAGGACAAGGTACGCCTGGCCCGGCAGCTCGACATTCTCGGAGTGGACGTGATCGAGGCGGGGTTTCCCGCGTCCTCGGAGACCGACTTCCGTGCCATCGTCGATATCGCGAGCGAGGTGCGTCGGCCCGTGATCGCGGCGCTGGCCCGATGCGTGGAGCGGGACATCGACCTGGCCGGCGAATCGCTCGGCCACGCCGAGCGCGGGCGCATCCACGTCTTCCTCTCGACCTCCGACCTGCACCTGAAGGCGAAGCTCCGCATCTCCCGCGACGAGGCGCTCGAGCGCATCCGTGATGGCATTCGCCGGGCGCGCCGCTTCACCGACGATGTGGAATGGTCGGCCGAGGACGCCAGTCGCACCGACCTGGACTTCCTCTGCCGCTGCGTGGAGATCGCCATCGCCCAGGGCGCCACCACGATCAACCTGCCCGACACGGTCGGCTACGCGCTGCCGGACGAGTACGCGGCGATGTTCCGCAACGTGATGACCCGTGCGCCCGGGGCCGACCGGGTGGTCTTCAGCACTCACTGCCATGACGACCTGGGCCTCGCGGTGGCCAACTCGCTCGCCGCCATCGGCGCGGGGTGCGGGCAGGTGGAGTGCACCATCAACGGCATCGGCGAGCGCGCGGGCAACGCGGCGCTGGAGGAACTCGTGATGGCGGGCCGGGTGCGCGGCGTGCTGGGCTTCGAGACGGGCGTCCAGTCCCGCGAACTGTTCCGGACGAGCCAGCTGCTCTCGCACGCCACGGGCGTCTTCCCGCAGCCGAACAAGGCGATCGTGGGCCGCAACGCCTTCGCGCACGAGGCGGGCATCCACCAGCATGGCGTGCTGCAGAACGGGCTCACCTACGAGATCATGGAGCCCGAGTCGGTGGGCATCACCAAGTCGTCGCTGGTGCTGGGACGTCACTCGGGCCGGCACGCGCTGGCGCAACGCTTCCGCGAGCTCGGTTACGAGCTCGACGAGCAGCGCCTGGGCGAGCTGTACCAGCTCTTCACCCAGCTGGCGGCGCGCAAGCGCGAGATCCTCGACGAGGACCTGATCGCCCTGCTGCACGAGAGCTTCCACGACGTGCCGGAGGCGTACCAGCTGAAGCAGCTGCGCGTGGTCTGCGGCAGCGTGACGCCCGAGGCCACCGTGACGCTGACCGGCCCCTTCATCGGCGAGCACACCGCCACCGGCACGGGCGACGGTCCGATCGCGGCCGCGTTCGCCGCCGTGAGCGAGATCATGGGCAAGACGATCGACGTGGAGAGCCTCAACCTCCGCTCGGTCACGCCGGGCCGCGACAGCGTGGGCCAGGTGTTCCTGCAGGTGCGGGTGGACGGACGCACCTTCACGGCGCACAGTGCCTCCACCGATATCGTCGAGGCGAGTGCCGGTGCGCTGGTGAACGCCCTCAACAAGGCGCGTCACGCCGACCAACTCGAGGCGCAGGCGATGGCGGACCTCAATTACTGGGGAGTGTGAGCTCGTGAGCGAGTCGCAGGCGTATTCCGGCGCTCACCTGACGTGCCAGGTGCTGCTGGAGGAGGGCGTGGACGTCCTCTTCGGGTATCCCGGCGGCGCGATCATGCCGTTCTATCACGCGTTGCCGGAGTTTCCCGGGCTGCGTCACGTGCTGGTGCGTCACGAGCAAGCGGCGGCGCACGCCGCCGACGGCTATGCGCGTGCGAGCGGACGTCCGGGCGTGTGCGTGGCGACATCGGGTCCGGGCGCGACCAATCTGGTGACCGGGCTCGCCACGGCCTACATGGACAACTCGCCCGTGGTCGCGATCACGGGACAGGTCGCCCGCGCCATGATGGGCCGGGACG
Organism: Gemmatimonadales bacterium; assembly: GCA_045803465.1. GTDB lineage: Bacteria > Gemmatimonadota > Gemmatimonadetes > Gemmatimonadales > GWC2-71-9 > JAGGAG01. The sequence continues at coordinate 4,159 of JBJMOZ010000221.1, forward strand.
CGTTCCAGGAGACGGACATCGTCGGCATCACGCTGCCGATCACCAAATGGAGCGTGCTCGTCGAACGGCCCGAGGACCTGGCGGACGTGCTGCACGAGGCCTTCCACGTGGCGCGCTCGGGTCGGCCGGGACCAGTGCTGGTGGACATTCCGAAGGACATCCAGAACGCGCGGATCGAGTACACCGGGCGCGCCGGTGCGCGGCGCACGGGGCAGCGGCATGTCGGCACGAACGGAGGCGGGCCGGACGTACGGGCCGCGGCGGAGTTGATCGAGCGATCCGATCGGCCGCTCATCCTCGCAGGCCATGGCGTCATCCTGGGCGAGGCGATGGACGAGCTGCGCGGCTTCGCCGAGCGGAGCGGGATTCCCGTCATCACGACGCTGCTCGGGATCAGCGGTTTCCCCGAGGATCATCCGCTGCATCTCGGCATGCCGGGCATGCACGGCGAGGTGCACGTCAATCGCGCGATCCAGCAGGCGGACCTGCTCGTGGCGGTGGGGATGCGGTTCGACGACCGCGTCACCGGCAACACCGCCGGCTTCGCGCGCCACGCGAAGATCATCCATCTCGAGCTCGATGCGAGCGAGATCGGCAAGAACGTGCCCGTGGACATCCCGCTCGTCGGAGACGCGAAGGCCCTGTTGCCCAGGCTCGGTGCCGCGATCCGGCCGCGCCGGCGCGACGCCTGGTGGACGGAGATCTTCACCCAGAAGCGCGAGCGGCCCACCGATCAGTATCGGGGCGACCTGTCGCCCGAGATGATCCTGCAGCAGTTGCACGACTCCACCGGCGGGCGCGTGAACGTGGTCGCCGACGTGGGGCAGCACCAGATGTGGGTGGCGAAGCTGTTTCCCTATCGCCGGCCGAACCAGCACTTCTCGTCGGGAGGCCTGGGCTCGATGGGCTTCGCGGTGCCGGCGGCCATGGGCGTCTGGCTCGCGCGTCCCGACGAGCCCGTGTGGGCGATCTCCGGCGACGGCGGCTTCCAGATGAACATGCAGGAGATCGCCACGATGCGGCAGGAACGGCTGCCGGTGAAGCTCGCGATCTTCAACAACGGATACCTGGGCATGGTGCGTCAGTGGCAGCAGTTCTTCCACGGCCGGCGCTACTCGCAGACGCCGATCTGG
>JBJMOZ010000162.1:0-6222 GCA_045803465.1 Gemmatimonadales bacterium
CGCAGCTCGCCCTGCTGGTCGAGGAGCCGCCGAGCGGGCCACAGGGCGACGAGCGCCAGTTCAGCCTGATCGGCCTCCGAAGCCGGGTGCCCGACACGGCCACGGATGCCTTCCGCCGGGTGGCTGAACGGGGCGGCCGCATCATCGCGGCCTACGACGTGAAGGAACAGCAGGCGCTCTGCATCGAGACGACGGGCGGGCCGCCGCACTTCCTGCCCGACGCGGAGCCGCACCCGCTCGCGCTGCACCTGCTGGTGCACGACGACGACCCCGGCTCGGCGGGTCTCGAGCGACAAGCCTGAGGAAGATCGCGGCATGTCCCTTTTGGGCAGTTATTCGCGCGTTCTCGATTAGGAGCGTAGCATGAGTGAGTAGCCACCGCGGCAGTCGAGTGCCGTCCTACCTGCAGCAGAAGAGGCCCCCCATGACCCGATCCGCCCGGCTCGTCGCCGCCACACTTGTCATCGCTGCGTGCGGTGATTCGTCATCCACATCCGCCCCCGACGACGCCGCCGCGCGCGGGACGCTCGCCTCGGCGACCACGACGGTGCTGCTGAGTGGCCTCGACAGCCCGCGCGGCCTCGCGTTTGGTCCCGAAGGAGCGCTGTACGTGGTGGAGGCGGGCAACGGCACGATCAACGGTCCGTGCATCGCCACCGCGCGCGGGCAGCTCTGCTACAGCGGAACCGGCGGCGTGACGCGCTACTGGAAGGGCCAGCGGGAGCGTGTCGTGTCGGGCCTGCCCTCGCAGTTCAACTCCACCACGCTGGACGTCGGCGGCCCGCACGACATCGGCTTCCTCGGCCGTGGCCACGCCTTCGTCACCATCGGCCTCGGCAACGACCCTGCGCGGCGCGCGGAATTCGGCGCGCCGGGCGCCGACCTCGGCCACCTTATCAAGCTCGAGCCGAGCGGCAAGTGGCGCGCGGTCGCCGACGTGTCGGCGGTCGAGGCCGAGTCGAACCCGGCGGGCGGGCCCGTGGATTCGAATCCATTCGGCCTGCTGGTCGAGCCAGGATCGCGATTCGTGGCGGATGCGGGCGGGAATTCCCTCATCGAGATCCAAGCCGACGGGTCGATGAGCGTCGTGGCGACGTTCGCGCCGACCTCCTCCCCGGCGCCATTCAACACGTCGGAGGCGGTGCCGACGGAGGTGGAACGCGGACCAGACGGCGCCCTCTACGTCAGCAAGCTCACCGGCGTGCCGTTCGTGGCGGGGAACGCCGCGATCATGCGGGTCGTGCCCGGCGAGGCACCGACGGTGTTCGCGGGCGGCTTCAAGACGATCACCGATTTCGCGTTCGCGCCGGATGGATCGATGTACGTCATCGAGTACGCGTCGGCGCCGGTGTTCTTCGGCGGCCCGGGACGGCTCACGCGCGTCGCACCGGACGGCACGCGCACCGTCGTGAGCGCGACGCTGGAGTTCCCGACCGGCGTCACGGTGGGGCCCGATGGCGCGGTGTACGTCTCGAACAAGGGGGCGGCCCCGGGTGCCGGCGAGGTGCTCAGGATCGTGCCCTGACGACAGAAAGGGCCGGCGCGAGCCGGCCCTCCCCAATCGCGATGCGCAGCAGCGACTTACTCGCGAGGGCCGGACCGGCCTAGCGCGGCACCACCGGCAGCACCACTTGCGTGGGGTGCGCCGCGTCGTGGAGCAGCCGCTGGTGCGCCACCACGAACGTCGTGTCCCGCTCGTTGTTGCCGCCGGTGTTCAGGTTGCGGTCGTACTTGGGGAAGAGCGCCGACGAGATGCTCACCCGCAGCCGGTGGCCCGGCTGGAACACCTTCGACGTGAACCACAGATCGATGTCGTAGCGCTCGACCTTCCACGGCACGAGCGGCACCTCGCGGTCCATGCCCTTCCGGAAGCGCGCCCGCGCGAAGCCGTCCTGCACCCGCTCGGCGTGGCCGTCGGGGAAGACGTCGAGCAGCATGATCGCCCAATCGGTGTCGCGCGCGTCGCTCTCGGCCCAGAGCGTGGCCGACATCTCGCCCGTGACCTCGAGGGGACGGGTGAGCGGCTTCGAGGTGAACACGAGTGCATCACGACGGCTGGCGTTGAGCGCCGTGTAGTCCTCGTTGAGCGACTCCTCGAGCTCGCGCGAGTCGATGAGGTAGGGCGTCGGGTCGGCGGGGTCGTAGGTGAAGGTGTCCGCGACGGCGCCGCGCGGCGGCAGCGAGTCGAGCACGCCGTCGCCCGCGCTGGTCTGGGCCGAGCCGCCCGACGACACGTACCACTTCGTGGCCCGCGCGCGCGCGAGCGGCCACTCGTGCTCGGTGCGCCAAGTGTTGTCGCCCTGGACGAAGATGTCCACTGGCGGCAGCCGGTCCACGCCGTTGTCGCGGCCGAGCAGGTAGTGGTCGAACCAGCGGAGCTGCAAGTCGCGGTACGAGTACCTCGCCTGCGGCCCGAAATCGCCCGCGACGTAGTCCACGCCCTTGTGCGCGTGCACGCCCATCACGAGGTGCCACGCGGGATGATTCTTCACGCGCAGCAGCGCGTCGGTGTAGTCGAGCGGCCCGCGTGAATCGTCGTGCCACCCGGCCAGCGACATGGCCGGCGCCTTGACCTTGTCGATGTACGTCGTGACGGCGCGCGCGCGCCAGTACGCGTCCAGCGTGGGATGCGCGATCCAGCGGTCCCACAGCGGCACCCGGCCGCAGCCGAGCCGCTCGGGGAGCGTGCTCACGGGCAGGTGCGTGATGGCCTCGCCGATGTCCAGCTCCGCGGTGTGCGGGTCCAGGTCGCGTCCGCGCATCAGGCACGCCCAGTCCACGTTGATCGGCCCGAACGCCATCGCGGCGTAGGGCACGATGCGCCACGGATCGGAGGTCGCCGCCGACGGCGCGATCGCCGCGAGGTGCGGCGGCGCGCTCACGGCCGCGTACCAGGCCAGGCGCCCCTCGTCTGAGTGGCCGATCAGGCCGACCTTGCCGTTGGCCCCGGGAAGGCGGGCGGCCCACTCGACCGCGTCGTAGCCATCCTGGATGTCGGTGGAGTAGTCGCCGAAGTCCGCCACCTCGCCGCTCGACTTGCCGCGCCCCCGCACCAGCTGGCCGATGTAGATGTAGCCGCGCGACGCCCACCAGCGCCCGGCGCCCGGATTGGTGGCGCGATAGGGTGAGCGCTGCATGACGACGCCGTACGGTCCGGGTCCCACGGGCCGGACCACGTACGTCTCCAGCTTCGCCCCGTCGCGGAGCGGCATGAGCACCGTCGAGTCGATCGTGACGGCGTACTGCGAGTCGGAGGCCGGCATCGTCCACACCTGGTGATCCTGCTCCACCACGCCCGGCGTGGCCCGGCGCACGAGGCGGTACCGGCGGTCGAGCGGCGCGCCACGCACGTAGTGCACGCCGACCAGCGTGTCGCCGTGCCAGGCGGCACGCATGATGGTGCTGTCGTCTTGCGTCAGCAGCAGCGAGTCGCCGCTGGCCGACACGCGGGCAATGGTGAGCATCGGCTGGCCCGTGCGGCGACGCAACCAGCCCACGCTGCCCGAATCGCTCCCGGCGAAGTGCGCGAAGCCCATCCGCCGCCACCCCTCGAAGCCGGCGTGCGGCCGCGCGCTCAGGGCGACGTACACGTCCCATTCGCCCGCCAGGATGGGGCTCCTTCGATCCGCCGTCACCGTGCTCACCACCAGTGCCAGCACCAGGCCCGTGAACACGACGAGCCCGCGCACGCGAGCAGTCCGATGCGTCATTTCATGCTCCAATTCCCGCCGTCAGTTGCGATCGCCGCCGAGCAGCGATGAGGACGCCGATACCCACCAGGTTCACCACCACGATCAGCGAGACGATCTTCAGGGCGAAGCCCGCCGTGTTCTCCACCTGGATGATCGGGAACACCGACAGCACGATGTAGAGCAGCGTCATGAGGAGCCCCGAGACCGACGCGAGGCGCAGCCACGGCGACGGCCGCGGGGTCACCTCGCGCAGCCCGAACAGGGGCAGCGCGAACATCACCAGGTACGTCAGCGCGTAGAAGATGCCTCCGGCGTTGAACAGCAACTGGAACGCCTCGGCCTGACCGACACCGATGAGGCTCACCAGCGACATGACAAAGGCGCACACCGCGACCAGCAGGATCGAGTTCACGGGCGTCCGGAAGCGCGGGTGCAGCGTGCCGAACGCCGCCGGCAGCAGCCGGTCCCAGCCCGCCACCATCGGCAGGCGCGTGACCGCCGTGAAGCTCACGCTGACCTGCGCCACGCGCATCGCGAGGGTCATGAGGATCGCGATCGTCACCAGCGGGCCCGCGATGCCGAACGGGCCGAACCCGATCCGGAGCACCTGCGGCATCGGGCCCACGAGGTCGATGTCGGCGGTCGGGACGTATGCGACCACGGTGGCGGTGCCCAGGATGAACATCACCGCGATGGCCGGCGCCGCGATGTACACCGAGCGCCGGAGCGCGCGCGCGGGCGCGTGGGTCTCGCCGGCGAGGATGGCGATGTACTCGAACCCGCCCAGTGCGCCGAACCCCAGCTTCCCCAGGATGTTCAGGTTGAAGAGCGAGAGCTCGGGCACGGTGGTCCGGAAGGGATGGAACTCGCGCAGGTGGCCGGTCGCCAGCCCGAGGAAGGGCAGCGCCATCAGTACGGCGAAGATGACGAGCATGAACACCCCGCCGATCCCGTGCACCCACTTGCCCACCGCCAGCCCGATCGTCGCCGCGACGGCCATCAGCGTCAGGATCACCGCCGATGCGAGCGCGATGAACCACGTGCTCGACGTCATCCAGGCGGCGCTCGGGCCCAGCGCATACGCCAGATACGTCGCGCACTGGATGCCGATCTCCGACGTGTAGAGGATGACGTAGAACCAGAGGTTCCACGCCAGCAGGAAGCCGACGACGGGATTGAACCCGAGCCGCGCCCACTGGTAGAGCCCGCCCTCGAGCGGCATCAGCTCGTTGAGCCAGATCACCACCGCGGCCATCGGCAGGTAGAAGAGCACGATGGCGAGCAGCCACAGCACGACGTGCGATGGCCCGAGCTTGCCGGCCACGCCGATCCACGTGAGGCCGATGATGAACAGGATCTGCGTGAGGGCGAGGTCGCGGACGCCGAGCTCCTTCCGCAGCCCGGCGCTGTGCGCCTCGACGCGAGCCTCCTCCTGCGCGAGCGTCACCGCGCGGCCGTCGCGCCGAGCCGGTCCCACAACCGCGCCCAGGCGGCGAGACCCTCGTGCAGCCGGTGCACCCGGAAGAACTCGTTCGGCGCGTGGAAGTCCTCGTCGCCCGTGGAGAAGGAGAAGTACACGGTGTCGAGCCCCATGAGGCGGTGGAAGATCTCGGCGACGGGCACGGTGCCGCCCATGCGGACGATGAGCGGGGCGACGCCATAGGTTTCCTGCAGCGCGGCCTCGGCGGCCCGCAGCACGCGGTGGTCCCTGGCGATGTGGTAGGGCCGCGCCCCGTGATCGCCCGGCGCGATGGTCAGGCGCGTGCCGGGCGGCACGTGCTGCTCGAGGTGCCGCGTCACGAGGGCGACGATCGCCTCCGGCTCCTGATCGGGCACCAGGCGGCAGGTGATCTTGGCGTGCGCGACCGATGGAACCACCGTCTTCTGTCCCGGCCCCTCGTACCCGCCCCACATGCCGTTCACCTCGAGCGTGGGCCGCGTCCACTGGCGCTCGAGCGTGGTGTACCCGGGCTCGCCGAGCGCTGCCGATGCGCCCACCTGCGCGAGATACGTCGCCTCGTCGAACGGCAGCGCCGCGATCTCGCCGCGCTCGGCGGCGCTCAGCTCGCGGACCCGGTCGTAGAAGCCGGCGACGGCCACGCGGCCGTCCGGCTGGTGCAGCGATGCGACGAGCCGCGCCATCGCATGCAGCGGGTTGGCGACGCTGCCGCCGTGACGCCCCGAGTGCAGGTCCTTCGCGGGTCCCTGCAGCGCGAGCTCGAGCCCGGCCAGCCCGCGGTTGGCGACGGTGAGCGACGGCTCGTCGATGCGCCACATCGCGCCGTCGGCCGAGACCACCACGTCAGCGGCGAGCAGCTCGCGGTGCTCGGCGACGAACGGCTCGAGGTGTCGGCTGCCGATCTCCTCCTCACCCTCGATCAGGAACTTCACGTTGATCGGCAGGTGCCCCATCGTGGCGAAGAACGCCTCGGCGACCTTGATGGGGATGAGCATCGGTCCCTTGTCGTCGGATACGCCGCGCGCGTACAGACGGCCCTCCCGCAGCGCCGGCTCGAACGGCGGGCTCTGC
>JBJMOZ010000196.1:0-14316 GCA_045803465.1 Gemmatimonadales bacterium
CCGGGCGCCGGTCCCAGCTTGCCTAGCTCTCCCACCTCGGGATTCTCCGCTTGCGCCGCCGTCCCGAAGGCCATCGGCACGGCGCGAAGCGCCACGAACCAGGCATGTGTTTGCTGCGCTGCAAGCCGTGGAACGCGGCCGGCACTGAGGACGACAAGGAGCGAGAGGGTCGTGACGGCGCGCATCGTTTGTCCTCGGGGCAGTGGTGGATCGGGCGGAGCAGCGTGCTCCGCCCGGTGGGTGCGACATCATCTGGTTTCCAGCTTGAGCCAGCCGTTGGCGGCCACTTTGTCGTTGAGCACGGTCCAGTTGGTGCCGGCGCGGTAGCGGCCTGTGGCAGCATCCTCCACGCCGACGCCGATGATGTCGTCGGCGCTCGTAAGGAAGCTGTAGAGCGCCGTCAAGACGCTGTACGCCGACTTCGCCGCCTTCAGGATGCGAGGCGCGTTGGCCAGCAGGTCGTCCTTCTTCCCGATGGCCGCCGTCCAGTCGGCCACGGCAGGGCCGACGGCGGCGAACAATTTCTGCGCGCGGTCCGCATCCGTGCGGATCTTGCAGGCGCCGTCATCATCCTCGTACGCCATGATGCTGAACGGCTGCCCGGCGAACGTGACATTGAAGGCGTCCAGCTGGGTGTTGCTGAACAGCAGCTGGGAGCCGGACCACGACTTCGAGTTCATGTCCCAGGCATAGGCGCCACCGGCGTGCTCCCCGATGCACTGGTATGACGAGATGACCTTCGTGTCGCCGGCGGAGGCCGGTCCCATGATGTGGATCTCAAACTCGGGGCTACCCTTCAACCAACCTTCAAACTCCGACACGAATTCCGCACGCGTGAGGTACAGGCCCGGCGTGGGAGGCACGACGTAGCCGCCGGCGCCGCCTCCGCATGCCTCGTCGTAGCACGTAGCCGACCGGAGTCGGGGAGCGTCGAAGTCCACCTCCGCCGGCACCACGGCGAGGACCGGAATCGAGGGTGGAGCATTGGCATCGAGCACCTGCCGGCGGCCTTGGAGGTCGAACGCCACCGGTGCGTCACCGTCACGCTCGGCGGTGGCCACGAGCACCTGAGCATCACCTCGCCACGCGGCGCGGTGGGTCGGCACCGGCAGGTACAACTCGAGCGTGCCCACACGGTTGGCATCTTTCAGGACGTCCTCCAGCGCCTCGCCACCCTCGCGCGCGAGGCGCTGGTAGCCACGATCACCGTCGCGAGCCAGGGCGCGCTGGAAGTAGACCTTCCCTTCGGGGTACGGAGACGCGTCGAGCGCGCGCTTCACCTCGGCGCGGAATTCGGCGTCGCCAAGCGCGCGGGCGAAGCGACGGGCGAGCCGCTCGAGCTGCTGCGAGCGTTCGCTGCCAGTCGGGTTGCCTTGTACGATCGCGGCCGGCGCTTCCGGTGGGGCGTCGGGCTGGGTGGGAGCAGGCCGATCGGAGCAGGCCGCGAGACCGGCGCAGAGCGCGACCGCCGGCCAAAGACGGGTGAGACGCATGGGGCACCTCCTCGAAGTGAGGCGCGCGCCGGAGCGGCGCGCGTCGGTGCGCCCAACATTTCAGTCGCTCGTCGATTGTCCGGGATCGGGGAAGTGCGGGAGAGTGCGGAAAAGCGGCAGCGGGATCAGGCTTCCAGTTCGCTCACCTTCCGGAGCCCGATCCGCAGCGAGGAGAGCGTCGTCACGATGCACAGCGCCGCCGCCAGCACGAACGGCAGCACCACGTCGAACGTCACGGCCAACGGACGCCCCGCCTGCTGCGCGCGCACATGGGCCAGCACAGGCTGCGCCTCGAGCGCAATCACGACACCCAGCAGGCAGACGCTCGCCATCATGAACACGAGTCCGCCGAAGCTGGTCGGGATCTGGGCCGCGTTCTCGGTGTCGAACTGCGGGAAGAGCGCGCCGAAGCAGAGCGCGAGGGCGCTCGCGGCGAGGGTGTAGAGCGTGATCGTCCCGGTGGTCACCGCCATCATGAACGGCGAAGCCTGCAGCATGCCGTTGGTGACCCACGTGATTCCGAGCGCCAGTACCAGCAGCGGCAGCGTGCCCGTCCAGTACTTGCTCCACAGCATCGCCTCGAGCTCCAGCGGACTCGAGCGCAGCAGCCACATCTGGCGTCCCTCCAGCGAGACCGACGGAAACACGAATCGCGCCGCGATCGCCGCCAGCACGAAGCCCGCGAGGCCCAGGTTGAGGAACGTGACGGCCGTCACGAGCATGAACGAGATCCGCTCGCCGCTGTAGATCGGCAGCGCGCCGATGTTGAGCACGTAGACCAGCACCAGCACCCCCAGGAGAATGAGCTGGCTCCACTGGGTGCTGTCGCGAAAGAAGAGCAGCACGTCCTTCAGCACGAACTCGCGCTTGGCGACCGGCAGCCGGCGCAGCACGGCGCGCATCGCGGCGGGCCAATGGCGGCCACGCACGAACTGCTCCGAGCCCTCCTGCGCCTTGGTGAAGCCGTCGCGGTAGAGCCGCTGATGCAGCACGTAGCCCGCCACCACCGACGCGCCCGCGGCGCTCCAGAGCAGCATGATGGGCAGCGGATCGGCCACCCGGTTGAGCCAGTTCATGACGATCGCCGACGCCCACTCCGTCGGCATGAAGGGGCTCGAGGGGCTCCGCAGCTCCGCAAGGAAGTCCACCAGGTTGCGGTACCCCTCGGGCCGTGCGAGCCGCTCCGGCTGCAGCACGCGCAGCAGCACGGCCAGCACGCCCACTGCCCCCACGGCGACGAGTCCGAGCAGGTCGCGCGCGCGCCGGGCGGGGAAGACGTTCACCAGCACGAGCGTGATGGCGGCCCCGATCGCGGCCGGCGGCACCAGGAACGGCAGGAACGCACCGAGCGCCACGAAGGCGAACCAGGGTCCGCCGTCGAACACGACGCCGTACGCCGTGAAGATCGGGATCGCGAGCAGGGCCACCATCCACGACGAGTACGCGATCGTCTCCAGCAGCTTCGCCAGGTACAGCGACAGCCGATCGACCGGGGCCGATTGCAGCATGTCGAGGTCCTTCGCCAGGAAGTACGTCGAGAGCGCCGTGATGATGTTCGACAGCAGCAGGATCGAGCCGAACGCCAGCAGGATCACGCCCAGCATCTTGCCCGGCAGGAAGCTGCCGATCTCGGGCGCCGCCTTCATGTAGCGCAGCACCCGCAGCACCACCGTGAACACCGCCGTCCAGAATCCGGCGCCCACCACTACGAGGAGCAGGAGCTTGAGCGGGGCGCTCGAGCGCTCGCTGCGCCGGAAGCGCCCGAGGGCACTCCGCCACTTGGGCGAGAGGATGGTGGCGACGCCGGGGTTCGGCACCGGCCGCGGCCCGGCTTCAGCCATCGAGCACGGCGCCCAGCTCATGATCGGCCGCACCGCCGGTGAGCTTCAGGAACAGCTCCTCCAGGCTCGCATCGCCCGCTTCGTGCTGCAGCCGCAGCTCGTCCATGGTGCCGAGCGCCACGATGCGTCCGCCCTGGATGATGCCGATGATGTCGCACATCCCTTCGGCGATCTCGAGCGTATGCGTGCTCATGAGGACGGTGCCGCCGCGCTCGCAGAACTGGCGGAAGAGGTCCTTGAGGGTGCGGGCGCTCTTGGGGTCGAGTCCGACCATCGGCTCGTCGACGACGATCACCTCGGGGCGGTGTACCAGGGCGCTCGAGATGATGAGCTTCTGCCGCATGCCGTGGCTGTACGACTCGGTGAGTTCGTCCTTCCAGGCGCCGAGGTCGAAGATCTCGAGCAGCTCGTCGATGCGCTTCTCGATGGCTGGCCCGTCCTGCCCGTACAGTGCCGCCACGAAGCGCATGAACTCGGCGCCCGTGAGCTTGTCGTAGACGTACGGCCGGTCGGGGATGTATCCCATCTTCATCTTCGCCGAGCGTGGGTAGCGCTCCAGCGACACGCCGCCGATCTCGACGATGCCGGCGGTCGGCTTGAGGATGCCGGCGATCATGCGCAGCGTCGTCGTCTTGCCGGCGCCGTTGGGTCCCAGGAATCCGAACAGCTGGCCCGCGGGCACCTCGAGGTCGAGACGATCGACGGCCGTGAACGAGCCGTAGCGCTTCGTGAGTTGCGTGAGCTTGATCATGGAATGGCCGGACGGGCGAGCGCCATCGGCGCGAGCCGGGAAGCGAGGGGGATGAGGGTCATCGGGTCGGCCGGCGTGTCCTCGAGCAGCCGCACGTACGCGGCGCTCGCCGGCGTCACGCCGAGCGTGGGGTCCACCGGGGTCCAGCGTCCGTCGAGCCACGCTTCCGCCCAGGAATGGCGGCGCCACGTGCCACGATCGGTCACGAGCCCCGCCACGACTCGCGTCGGAACACCGCTCGCACGCGCGAGGGTGGTGAAGAGCGCGGCGCGCGTGCCGGCATCGCCACGCCGGCTCGCGAGGGCGAGCGGTACATGCGGAACGTCGTCGCCATCGTCTTGCGCGACGCTGCGGGCCGTCCACGCCGCGAGCCGCGCCACGATGCGCGCCGGATCGCTTTCGCCGGCCACGAGCCGGCGCGCCAGTTCCCGGAACGGGACGACGGTGCTCGGCGCGAGGCCATCGTGCGCCGACGGCTCCGGCACGATGCGGGTCGAGTCGGCGCCGAGGTCGACGACGAGAGTGTCGCCGCGCAGATGCTGCGGGCCGCCGGTGAGGCCGGAGCGGCGCCAGCCGACCGAGTCGCCCAAGACGTCGGCGAGAAGCACCTCGAGCCGGCGCAGGGTATGGGCCGGCGCCGTGAGGCGACGGCTCCCCGCGGGGCGAGGCATGTCGGGAAAGTGCGCGGCGACGGCGGCCCGATAGGAGGACGTGGCGATCTCGTACGGCTGGCGTTCCAGCGCGAGACCGGCCCACAGCTCGCCCGCGACGGGCAGGCCGGCATCGTCCACCCAGATGCGCGACGGTGCCCCGAGCCCGCGACGCTCGACCTGCCAGGCGTGCACCGAGTCCCAGCGCGCCGGGATCCACTCCTGACGGCTGTCCTGCCGCGCGCTGTCGGCCACCACGAAGGTCGAGTCGGCGAGCACCACCATCTCGCCCGCCGCGACCCGCCGCGCAAAGGGATCGGCCACCAGGCCGCCGCGCCGGGTGCCGATGCGCGCCTGGCTGCGGTACACCAGCACAAGCGGCATCACGCCTGCCGTCTGCAGCCCGGCGGCTGGAAGGCGGACCGTGTCGGCCGGGGAGGTGCTCGTCGTGTCACGCACGTGCCAGACGAGCACCGTGTCCTGCAGCGTGCGGCCGCTCACCAGGCTCCGCCGCCGATCCACGGTGCGCACGTACGTGAGGCTCCGCAGGCGGAGGCTGCGATCGAGCAGCGTCTCGCTGCGCACGTGGAAGTGCCGGAGCGAATCGCCATCGGGCAGTCGCATGTCGACGAGTTCGCTGACCCGCACCGTGGTGACGCTCGTGTCCACCGAGATCGTCGCGAAGCCCACCACGGCACCCTCGAGCCGCAGCGCATAGTACGCCGAGCCCGGCGACACCGGCAGCGTTTCGCTCGCGGCCTCGTCGGTGATCGCCGCGTACATCGTGCGTCGCGTCAGGAGCGCGAGCGACAGCGCGAAGGTGGTCAGCACGACGACCGCGACGAGACGCCGCATCATGGACGCACGCTCCGGAGCACGGCGTCGGCCAGTTCGCGCTCGTCGTCGCGCTCCACCACGATCCGCAGCGTGCGCGGCGCGACACCCTCGCGCGGGAACGACTCGGCGAGCAGCAGCACGGCCTCCTCCAGCGACAGCCGCCCCGGACCCGCGCCGATCGGCGGGGCGGCCACGTGCTCCAGGCTCCAATCGGCCGCCCGCTGCCAGGCCGACTGCAGCGCGCGACGGATCGTCTCGCGCCCCATGGGCGTGCGCCCCTGGTCCTGCAGCACCACGTGCACCACGAGCGGCGCCGTCAGGTCGCCGCCGCCGGTCACCACCGCGGCACCGGCGTCGAGCGGCGTGCTCACCTTGCAGAGCGCCGCGAAACGGGGGCCGGCCTGCTGGTCGAGCCGCGCGGCGGCGGGCGTGATGGGCGCCAGCGCGTCGTCGGCCGGGCGCAGGATGGCGTCGGCCTGGATGAACGCGAGATCGTCGACGACGACCTCGATCACGTGTTCGCGATCTCCCGGGCGCGGCGGTACATCGGCATCGCTTCCTCGGGTCGGCCCATGCGATCGAGCACGCGCCCGATCAGCTGGTAGCTGCGGCCCTCGCGCTCGTCGAGCTCCACGGCACGGCGCAGTGCCTCGAGCGCGCCGCCGAGGTCGCCGGACTGGTTGAGCGCTTCGCCGACGTGGAACCACGCCGACGCGTCCTCCGGGCGCAATTCAGCGTACTTGCGAAGAGTCTCCGCCGCGTCCGCCGCCACGCCGCGCCGCATCTGTACCAGCCCGAGTTCGAGCACGGCGCCCGCATGTCCCGGCTCGGCCTTGAGCACGCGTCGCACATCCGCCTCGGCGTCCGCAAGCTCCTTGCGCCGGCGATTGAGCGCCGCGCGCTCGAGCAACAGCTGGGTGTCGTCGGGGTGCTGCCGCAGGGCCCGCGCGAGGCTCTCGAGCGCCCCTGGCACATCGCCCTGCCGTTCCAGCAGGCGGGCTCGGGCGGCCGACCCGGCTGGATGGCCCGGGACCAATTCCAGCACCTCGCGGTAGAGTGCCTCGGCTTCGGCGAAACGCGCGAGTGCGGCCGCCTCGTCGCCCCGGGCGAGAAGACGGTCGGGGTCGGGGGCGGCGCTGTTGGGCACTTCGACGGGAGCATCGAGCGCAGCGTCGACCGCGAAGGGCCGTGGGGGGAAGCCGGCGTCGGGCTCCGACGGCACGAGGTCGCCCTCGAGCCCCCGGGCGCCGAGCACGCCGTCGAGGGGGTGCTCGCGTCCGCTGCCGCGGTGATGCTGGAATCGTCGCATGATCTGGCCCCTCGGGAATGCAGGATGCGGGCCGCCCGGCTGCCACCTTCCGTGCCGCCGTGCATGGTAGGGCACGCCGATCCAAACAGGAAGCGACGCCGGGGCTTAGGAGCTTGAAGCACCCCGGGGTTTCGGGTAGGTTTCGGGGCTTATGGCTGACGAATTTCTTGTCGTTCGCGGCGCCCGCGAGCACAACCTGCGCAACATCTCCGTCACGATTCCCCGGAACCGTTTGACGGTGATCACCGGCCTGTCGGGGTCGGGGAAGTCGTCGCTCGCCTTCGACACGATCTACGCCGAAGGCCAGCGGCGGTATGTGGAATCGCTCTCGGCATACGCGCGGCAGTTCCTCGGGCTGATGGAGAAGCCCGACGTCGATGCCATCGAGGGCCTCTCGCCCGCCATCTCCATCGAGCAGAAGACCACCGGGCAGAATCCGCGCTCGACCGTGGGCACGGTCACCGAGATCTACGACTACCTGCGGCTGCTCTGGGCCCGCGCGGGCACGCCGCACTGCCCGAACGACGGCAGCCCCGTCGCGCGCCAGAGCGCGTCGCAGATCACCGATGCGGTGCTGTCCTGGCCCGAGGAGACGCGCATCGAGGTGCTCGCGCCGCTCGTGCGCGGCCGCAAGGGCGAGTTCCGCGAGCTGTTCGAGGACGTGCAGAAGCGCGGCTTCGTGCGCGTGCGCATCGACGGCGAGACCTACGAGCTCGGCAACGTGCCCACGCTCAACCGGCGCCAGAACCACGACATCGCCGTCGTGGTCGACCGCCTGGTCGTGCGTGCCGCCGACCGCGCCCGGCTCGCCGACTCCATCGAGACCGCGCTCAAGCTGGCCGACGGTCTGGTTGAAGTCGTGCCCCAGGCGGGCGCGGGCAAGGCGCTCGCGCCGCGCGTGTTCTCGGAGCGTTTTGCCTGCCCGGTGTGCGGTCTGTCGTTCCCCGAGCTCGAACCGCGGCAATTCTCGTTCAACAGTCCCTTCGGCGCGTGTCCCGACTGCCACGGCGTCGGCATGCGCAAGGAAGTGAACGCCGAGCTCATCCTTGGCGACCCGAGCATCTCGCTGCTCGAGGGAGTCGTGCTCCCCTGGGGCGAGCCGACGGGCTTCCTGCGGAAGGCGGTGCTGCCCACGCTCGCCAAGACGTTCAAGTTCGACCTGAACGATGCCTGGGGCGAGCTGCCCGAACCGGCGCAGAAGGCGCTCCTCTTCGGCGCGCCCGGCAAGTTTCGCTTCGCGCCTGATGGCGGCAAGGGCAAGGCGGAGCACGAGGCGGAGTGGGAAGGCATCCTCCGGAACGTCGAGCGCCGTTACCGCGACTCGTCGAGCGACGCGGTGCGCGTGAGCCTCGAGGAATACATGATCGAGGCGCCGTGCCACACCTGCGGCGGCAAGCGCCTCAAGCCGGAGAGCCTCTCGGTCATGCTGGGCGGGAAGGGCATCGGCGACATCATCGACCTGCCGGTCGCGAAGGCGCTCCTCTTCTTCCAGCACCTGCCCGTGCGGTCCAGGGGTGGCAACGGCGCCGGCCTCGATGCCGACATTGCCGGCCCCATCCTCAAGGAGGTCAGCGACCGGCTGCGCTTTCTCTGTGACGTGGGCCTCGAGTATCTCACGCTGGGCCGCGGCGCCGCGTCGCTCTCCGGCGGCGAGATGCAGCGCATCCGGCTCGCCACGCAGATCGGCTCGCGCCTCGTGGGCGTGCTCTACATCCTCGACGAGCCCAGCATCGGGCTGCACCAGCGCGACAACGAGCGGCTGCTCGGTACGCTGCGCGGGCTGCGCGACCTGGGGAACACCGTCATCGTCGTCGAGCACGACGAGGACACCATCCGCAGCGCCGACCACATCATCGACCTCGGGCCGCGCGCCGGCCGCTTCGGCGGCGAGGTGGTGACGGAAGGGACGCTCGAGGACGTCGTCAGCCATCCCACCTCGCTCACCGCGCGCTACCTGCGCCGCGAGCTGCAGGTGAAGGTGCCCACCCGCCGGCCGAAGGATCCGGCGCGCGTGCTGCGCGTCGTGGGCGCCAAGGCCAACAACCTGCGCAACGTGACGGTGGAATTCCCGCTCGGGCGTTTCGTCGCGGTCACCGGCGTGTCGGGCTCGGGCAAGTCGACGCTCATCACCGACATCCTCTACCAGTCGCTCGCGCGGCACTTCTACCGGGCGCGCATCATTCCGGGGCAGCACGCGCGCATCGACGGTCTCAACCTGATCGACAAGGTCATCGACATCGACCAGAGTCCGATCGGCCGCACGCCACGCTCGAATCCCGCCACCTACACCGGGCTCTTCACGCCCATCCGCGAGGTGTTCACCGCGCTGCCCGAGGCGAAGATCCGCGGCTACGGCCCCGGTCGCTTCTCCTTCAACGTGAAGGGCGGCCGCTGCGAGGCATGTGAGGGCGACGGCCTGGTGCGCATCGAGATGCACTTCCTCCCGGACGTGTACGTGCCGTGCGAGGTGTGCAAGGGCAAGCGCTACAACCGCGAGACGCTCGAGGTGCGCTACAAGGGGAAGAGCATCGCCGACGTGCTCGACCTGACCGTCTCCGACGCGCTCGACTTCTTCAGTGCCCAGCGGCGCATCGCCGAGAAGCTCGAGCTGCTCAATGACGTCGGTCTCGGCTACATCCACCTCGGCCAGTCGGCCACCACGCTCTCGGGGGGCGAGGCGCAACGCGTCAAGCTCGCCACCGAACTCGCCAAGCGCGACAGCGGCCGCACCCTCTACATCCTCGACGAGCCCACCACGGGCCTTCACTTCGAGGACGTGCGCCTGCTGCTCGAAGTGCTCCACCGTCTCGTCGACAAGGGCAACAGCGTCGTCGTCATCGAGCACAACCTCGACGTGATCAAGACCGCCGATTGGGTCGTCGACCTCGGTCCCGAGGGCGGGGAAGAGGGGGGCACCGTCGTCGCCGAAGGTACTCCCGAGCAGGTCGCCGGAGTGGCGGCGAGCCACACCGGGCGGTTCCTGAAACGCATTCTCGGCTGACGCGTAGATTCAGTCCGTCTTCTTCATGGATCGCGCCTTGGCCGACGGCCCCGTTGCCGACACCCTGATCGACGACCTGCGCCAGCGGCTGGGCGATCGCTACGAGATCGTCCGCGAGCTCGGACGCGGGGGCATGGGCACGGTGCTGCTGGCGCGCGATCGGGCCCTCGACCGTCCGGTGGCGCTCAAGGTGCTGCCGCCGGAGTTCGCGGCCCAATCCGACCTGCGTGAGCGCTTCCTGCGCGAAACGCGCATGGCGGCGGGCTTCTCGCATCCCAACATCGTGCCCGTCTTCGCGATCGAGGATCGTCCCGACCTGCTGGCGTTCGCGATGGGCTACGTGGAGGGCGAGAGTCTCGCCCAGCGCGTGCGCCGCTCCGGGCCGCTGACGACGCGCGAGGCCGTGCGGCTGCTGCAGGACGTCGGCTACGCGCTTTCGTACGCGCACGGCCGCGGCGTGGTGCACCGGGACATCAAGCCCGACAACGTGATGCTCGAGCGCGCCACCGGCCGCGCGATGCTGATGGACTTCGGCATCGCCCGCACGGTCGGTGCGGCACCCGCCGCCAACGCCGGCCTCACGCGCGTGGGCGAGGTGGTGGGCACGCCCGAGTTCATGAGCCCCGAGCAGGCGTCGGGCGACGTGGTCGATGGGCGCAGCGATCTCTACTCGCTGGGACTGGTGGCGTTCTTCGCCGTCACCGGGCAGCTCGCGATCACCGGGGACACGGTGCACGCCATCCTCACCCGCCAGTTCACGCAGCCCGTCCCGCCCGTGGCTACCCTGCGCCCGGACCTGCCGACCGCCCTCGCCGGAGCGATCGATCGACTCGTCCTCAAGGATCCCACGGCGCGGTTTCCTTCTGCGGAATCGCTGGTGGAGACTCTCGAGTCGGCCCAGCTCGCCGGTCCGGACGTTCCGCTCCCGGTCCGCCTCCTGGCGCAGGACCTCGGTCAGCTCGGTCTGGTGACGATCTTCATCCTGCTCATCGCCCTGCAGCTGCAGCGTGCCGGCGTGAGAGGGGAGCAGCGCGACCTGGACATCGCTTTGCCGGCGGTGTTTCTGGTGGCGGTACTGTGGGGGCGGTTCGCCACCACGCTAGCGGCAGCGCGGCGCGTGGTGGAGGCAGGGTTTGCGCCCGGTGACATCCTCGCCGGCTTCCGCCGCCTCATCGACGAGCGCGAGGGCGAACGCGCGCGTCTGCGCATGCTGCCGGACGTACGGCGACGGCGCCGGTTCTCGGTGCGGATGTTCTGGGCCATGATCGTGATGGCGATCGTGCTGACGACCTACGTGCTGCAGCACCGCATACTGGTCTCGCCCGGACACTTCCGGGTGCCGAGGCCGATGGTGTTCATGCTGGTCTCATCGGCCATCATGCTCGGCATCGCCTTCATCGGATTGATGCGCAATCCGTTCCGGGCGACGTTCGGGGAGTGGATGTTCCGCGTGGTGTGGATGGGCTGGCCCGGCCGTGCCTTGCTGTGGATCGCCGGTCGCGGCGCGGGCCGTGCGCCAAGCGCGCCGGTGGCGGCCGCGGTGCATCTGGTCGCCACCACCACGCCCATGCAGGTGCGGCGTGACGGGGTGGCGCACACCGGGCAGGCCGCAAGCGAGGATGCGATGCGGCTTGCCCGGCTCGAGGCGCGCGTCGCCGAGCTCGAGCGCGTACGTCCGGAGGCGCGCTAGGGCGTCTCCGTCTTCCAGAAGTCGACCCCTCCGGCCATCTGCCCCACGTCCACCTGCGCCACCGACTGCATGCGCTGCAGGTCGATGACTTCGAGGGTGCCCGGTTCCGAACCGATACCCTCGACGCTCACGAATGCGTAGCGATCGTCCGGCGATACGACGACGCCGTGCACCACCTTGCGCTTCGTCTTGATGCGTGCCGCCTCCTTGCCGCTCGCCAGGTCCACCACCGACACCGACTGGTCGCGCTTGTTGGTGCCGATGACGTACTTCCCGTTGCGGGTGACGGCGAGGTTGTAGACGCCGTTCCCCGCGGGCAGGCGCCGCGTCATCGTCCACGTGCCGACGTCCACCTCGACGATGTCGCTGGTGCGGTTGCACGCGACGTACACCTTCGAGCCGTCCGCTCCGGGCTGCGCCCAGGTCGGCGAGCAGGTGGACTGGTCTGGCCCCTTCGGCTGCTCCAGTCCGTGGCCGCCCATGTCGTGGGCGCCGTGCTCGCCGGCCATCTGCGCCGGCGCGCCGGGCATGCCACGCTCCTTGCCCTTCGTGAGCATGAAGTGGCGCGACACCGCCAGCGTGCGCGTGTCGATCTCCACCATCGTCTCGTCCATCATGCACGCCGAGTAGTGCCTGGTGCCCTGCGGGTTGAGCCGCGACCCGTGGGGCATCTTGCACGTGGTGATGCGGGCCACCTCGATCATCTCGTCGGCCGCCACCACCGACACCGACGATGGCACCATCTCCCCGTGCAGGTTGAAGTTCGCCACGTAGACGAATGCGCCGTCGGGCGAGGCCTGCAGCGTGGCCGGGAACATCCCCAGCTCGACGCGGCCCTGCACGCTGTCGCCCACCGTCGTGTACTTCCACAGGTAACCGAACGGCACGCCGTGCGCAGTGGACACGTAGTACGACTTGCCGTCGGCCGAGACGCCGACGCCGTGGGGACCATCCGGATCGGACGGCATCATCCCCACGTTGTTGACGTGCTCGACCTTCGCACCCCTGGGTCCGAAGCGAACCAGCGCCACCTCGTCGGTGGCCTCGGAACCGATGTAGACGAGGTAGTCCTTGTCCGGCCCCGCGGCAGGCGCCGTGCCCTGCTTCCCCTGCGCCATGACGGCGGAGGGGAGCAGCACGGCAGCCAGCGCGAGCGTGACGAGCGAGGTTCTCATGGCGTCAGCGG
Organism: Gemmatimonadales bacterium; assembly: GCA_045803465.1. GTDB lineage: Bacteria > Gemmatimonadota > Gemmatimonadetes > Gemmatimonadales > GWC2-71-9 > JAGGAG01. The sequence continues at coordinate 12,759 of JBJMOZ010000196.1, forward strand.
TTTCGGCTCCTCGCGCCGGGGCTCCATCTTCACCACCCAGAGCCCGTTGTTCATGTCGTTCACGTAGGCGAGGCCGTCGCGCACCACGACGCCCCAGGTCATCGCCGTGTTCTTCGAGTGGCCCTCCATGTCCGCCGTATTCACATGGACCATCTCGCGCTGTTGCGCTCTGAGGTCGCCCCTGAGCTCGCCCGAAATGTCGAAGGCGCGGAAGCCGGCGTTGTAGGCGCCCATGTAGAGCGTATCGCCCGCCACCCAGATGTTGTGCACCCCGCCGAATTCCGGCTCGTAGAACGCCACCGCCTTCGGCTGCTTCAGGTCGCTCACGTCGATGACCTGCATCCGGCCGTACGCGCGGAACGCCGACGCGTCCTTCGCCCCCTTCACACCCGAGGAGGGAAAGACCTCGTCGGCGATGAAGACGTAGTTGTCGTGCCGCCACGCGGTGTGCGTGCCGCGGATGAAGCCCGGGCCGCCCACCGCCTCCACCTGCCGGTACATGTCGTTCAGGTCGTACTTGTACTGCGACACCAGTTGCGGGCTGGAGGGGCTGCCGCCCGCGATGCCCTTGCCGATGTCGAGGATGACGAGCCCGTCGTTCCAGTTGCTGAGGTAGGCCAGGCCATCCTGCACGTCGATGTCGTGCAGCGTGCGGCCGGCCTCGGGACGATTGCCCATCTTCCACTGCGCCACTTCCTTCGGGTGGTACGGATCGTTGATGTCGATCACGTGCATGGCACCCGTGCCGTCGTTCGTGAGATAGATGTGGGTGCCGAACTTCTCCTGCTTGAAGATGAACGCCGAGTGCACGCCGCCCGTGACGCCCTCGGTGAACTCCGCGATCGGCTTCGGGTGCGCCGGATCGCTCAGTTCGCAGATCACGATGCCGTTCTTGCGGTCGGCCGCGCCCTCGCGGGTGAATACGAGAAACTTGCCGTCCGGCGTCGTCATGATGTCGTTCACGCGGCGGGTATTGGCCATGACCGAGTCGGTCACGACCGGCGTCGCCGGATCGCTGATGTCGATGGCGTACATGCGGTCACCGCCCGAGCCGGTGCCGAGGTAGGCGATCTTGCCGTTCGGGTGGATCCACACCTCTTCCGTGGAGAACAGCGACCGCGACAGTCGACCCACCACCTGGGCGGGCCGGCGCACGTCACGTGGCGTCAGGGTCACGGCCGCTTCCGCGGTCCGGTTGCCGAGGCTTGCCGTCACGGTGTAGCTGCCCTGGTCGTAACCCACGAACGCGCCGTCGTCGCCGATGGTGCCCTGTCCGGGCGAGAAGCTCCAGGTCGGCGTCAGCCCTTCGATCGGGCGGCCGGCCTTGTCCTTCGCCGCGAGCGTGAAACGGATCACGTCGCCCGTGCGACCGGTGGAGCTGCCCGGTGTCACCTCGAGCGAGCCGATGCTGTTGGCGACCACGGTGACCTTCCGGCTCCAGGTCGCGCTACCGGCGGTGGCCGTGAGCGTCGCCGTGCCGGGCGACACCGCCGTCAGCATGCCATCCGGTGCCACTCTCGCCACGCTGCTCGCCGAGCTCGACCACTTCGGCTGCTCC
>JBJMOZ010000244.1:0-2864 GCA_045803465.1 Gemmatimonadales bacterium
GGAGCCGCACACGAGCGGCGTGCGCCCGCGCGGCCCGCGGCCCCCGGCGGACGATCTCGACCAGTTCCACAGCTGGTTGCAGAACCTCAAGCGGTGACGACGCGGGTCGTCGTCCTCAATGGACCCAACCTCAACCTCCTCGGACGTCGCGAACCGGAGGTGTATGGCCGCACCACGCTCGCCGAAATCGAGTCGATGGTGCGGGCCGACGCCTCCGGCCTCGGGGTGGACATCGAGTGGCACCAGAGCAACCACGAGGGCATGCTCGTCGACCTGGTGCAGGGCATGATGGGCCGCGCCGACGGCGCCATCGTGAACGCCGGCGCGCTGACCCACACCAGCATGGCGCTGCGCGACGCGTTCCTGGCGGTGCAGGTGCCGTACGTCGAGGTCCATCTTTCCAACCTCTTCGCCCGCGAGCCGGCGCGGCAGCACTCGCTGCTCGCCGATCACGCCGTGGGCTTTCTCTGCGGCTTCGGGGCGCAGGGCTACCGCCTCGCGCTGCAGGCGCTGGTCGGCCGGCTCCGTGCCGGGTGAGCAGCACGCGGCGCGACGGGCGGCCCTCGCCGCCCAGCTGGAACGCGAGTCCCTCGACGCGCTCCTCGTCACGCACCCACCCAACATCCGCTACCTGACCGGCTTCTCCGGCTCCGCCGGCTTCCTGCTCCTCTCGTCCAGCCAGTCCACGCTCGTCACCGATTTCCGCTACGCCACGCAGGCACCGCAGGAAGCGGCCGGCATCGACGTGCAGGTGGAGCGCGTGAATCTCTGGGACCGGCTCGGCCGCTTGCTTGCACAGGCGCCGGTGGACACGCTGGGCATCGAGGGCGCCGTGCTCACGGTGCGCGACGCCGAGCGCGTCGGCGGGCTCACGCGGGCGCGCGTCACGCCGGCGCCGGAGCTCGTGGAGCGCCTGCGCGCGTCGAAATCGCCGGAGGAAGTGGCCACCATCCGGGCGGCGGCGGACCTCGCGCACGCGGCACTCGCGGAGATCCTGCCCGGCGTGCGCGCGGGCCGGCGCGAGATCGACATCGCGTCGGAGCTCGAGGCGGCCCTGCGCCGGCGCGGCAGCGAGTGGCACCCGTTTCCCACCATCGTGGCGTCGGGCCCGCGTGCGGCGCTGCCCCACGCGCGCAGCAGCGAGCGTGAGGTGCGCAGCGGGGAATTCGTGCTCATCGACTTCGGGGCGCAGGTGGATGGGTACTGCTCGGACATCACGCGGACGGTGGCGGTGGGCCGTGTCGACGACCGGCAGCGGACCATCTACGGCCTGGTGGCGGAGGCGCAACTGCGAGCCCGCACCCACGTGCGGGCCGGGATGCCAGGCCGGGACGCCGACGCCCTGGCCCGGGACGTCATCGCGGCCCGGGGGTTCGGGGATGCGTTCGGGCACTCCCTGGGCCACGGCATCGGTCTGGAGGTGCACGAAGCGCCCCGCCTCTCGCAGACGACCGAGGCGCCGCTGCCGGCCAACGCGGTGGTCACCGTCGAGCCGGGAGTCTATCTTCCCGGATGGAGTGGCGTCCGGATCGAGGACGACGTCCATCTGGGCCCTGACGGGCCCGTCCTGCTGTCCGATGGCCGGACCGAACTGATCGAACTCACCTGACGCGCTGCGGCGCGTCGCCCTGCCGCACGGCCTCCCTCAGGGGAAGCGCGCGGCCGCGTCGACCCCTCTGGCGAGCGAACCGATGACGCCCGAAGAGATGAAGCAACTGGCGAAGTTGCTGCAGAACATGCCCGGCCTGAAGGCGGTCGAGCTGAAGGACGTCACCAAGCTTGCGGCGCTGCTGCGCGAGTCGCCCGACATCGGGTCGATCGAGGTGAAGGGCCTCTTCGGCACCGGCGTCGTGATCACGCGCACCGCGGCCACGGGCCCGGCGCTCATCGCCTCCGCCCTGCCCGTGGCGGCGCCAGTGGCGCTGCCCGCGCCGCCGAGCGCCCCCGCCGCCGAGGCGCCGCCGCCGGTTCCGGCGCCCAGCACGCTCAAGGATGTCCGCTCGCCCATGGTGGGGACGTTCTACAAGAGTCCGGAGCCCGGGTCAGATCCCTATGTCCAGGTGGGCTCGCGCGTCTCGGCGGGCCAGACCGTGTGCATCATCGAGGCGATGAAGATCATGAACGAGATCGAAGCCGAGTTCTCGGGCGTCGTGCGCGAGATTCTCGTGAACGACACCATGCCCGTGGAGTACGGTCAGGTGCTGTTCCGGATCGACCCCAATGGGTGACCCGACCGCGGCGGCGCCGCTCACGCCATTCAATTTCAAGCAGGCGATCGCGTACATGGTCCAGCGCAACGGCTCGGACCTGCTGCTCAAGGTGGGCCGCCAGCCCACGGTGCGTCTCAACGGCGAGCTGACCACGCTCGAGATGCAGCCGCTCAAGCCCGAGGACCTCAAGGCGCTCGCCGAGCAGATCATGACGCCGCGCCAGGTGAAGGAGTTCGCCGAGAAGAAGGAGGCGGACTTCGCCATCGGCGTGCCGGGCGTGGGGCGGTTCCGCACGAACATCTACCAGCAGCGCGGCACGCTCGCGTTCGCCTTCCGCGCCATCCCCTACGAAGTGAAGACGATCAAGGAGCTCGAGCTGCCGCCGGTGCTCGAGGAGATCGCGGTGCGGGCGCGCGGCCTGGTGCTGGTGACGGGCGTGACGGGCTCGGGCAAGTCCACGTCGCTCGCGGCGATGATCAACCACGTGAACAACTCGCGGCGCGTCAACATGATCACGATCGAGGACCCGATCGAGTTCCTGCACCGCGACGTGATATCGAACATCTCGCAGCGCGAGGTCGGCAGCGATACGCTGTCGTTCGCCTCGGCGCTGCGCCACGTGCTGCGTCAGGATCCCGACGTCATCCTGCTCGG
>JBJMOZ010000277.1:0-3711 GCA_045803465.1 Gemmatimonadales bacterium
GGCTCGAGGCCCACCGGGAGCAGGAAGCCGACGGGCCCCCGGAACCACAGGACGGCCAGTACCAGCGGCACCCATGGCCGGGTCGATGGAGCAAGCCACGCCACCAGCAGACACACGGAGAACACCACGAGTGTGGCCTGCATCGCGGCCGTCCACTCCTGCCGGACCGTGCGGGGTGCGTGCAGGGAAGTCATGGCAGGCTCCCTTCCACGGCTTCCACGTGCTGCAGGTCACGGATGGCGTCGTGCAGCGTCATCCGCGGCGTGCGCGCCTCGCGCAGGGAGGCGAAGAAGTCGGTGAACATCGCGCGGTAGCCTTCGATGTCGCGCAGGCCCGGCACGAACCACCCGCGTCCCCGCGGTGCGTGCTCGTACGCCACCACGCCGTTCGACTCGAAGGTGAGCGACCCCTGCGTCCCTGCTATGCGCGAGAGCTGCAGGCCCCGGCAGCGGCCAGGCGTCTCACACGAGTGCGCCAGCGTGCCGACCGCTCCCTCCTCGTACTGCACCGTCACGAGCATCGAGCGCTCGGGGCCTTGGAGCGTGCCAGGCCGCAGTCCATGGACCGAGGCGACGCGCAGCCCGAGGCTCGCCATCAGGTGCATCCAGTGAATGCCGCCCTCGAAGAGCGCACCGCCGCCGGCGAGCGCAGGATCCTCGCGCCAGTCCCGGCGATCGAGCCGCTTGAGCGCCTGTATCGACACGAACCGCACCTCGCCCAGGCGACCCGACGTCACGCTCTCGCGCAGGGCCGCCACGAGCGGCTTGTAGGCGTAGTTCTCCGCTACGAGCACCGTGCGATGCATGCGGTCCGCCAGGTCGGCGATGCAGGAGGCATCGCGACTGGTGAGGAAGGCCGGCTTCTCGACGATCACGTGCTTGCCCGCCCGCAGGCCCGCGACCGTGAGTCGCAGATGTTCCGACGGTGGCGTGGTGATCAGGACCGCATCCACCGACGACGCGCCGATGGCTGCGTCGTACGAGGGCCAGGCACCAACGCCGCCGAACTGATGGCGGTAGCGCATCGCACGCTCGACGGCGCGGCTGGCGAACGAGCAGCGGACATTGGGGTCCACCCGCCGGATCGTGCGCGCATGCCGGGCGGCGATGAGGCCGCATCCGAGCACGGCCACGTGCAGGGGCCGCTCACGCAAGGACATGACCGGCCTCCCTCCGTTCCCGACGTACGAGCGGCTGTATCCAGCGCGGCCGGCCGGCGAGATGCGCGCCGATGCGGAGCCCATTGGCCGAGATAGTGAGCGCCGGATTGACTGCCGCCGACGTGGGCAAGGCGCTTCCGTCGCTCACGAACAGGTTGCTGAAGCCGCGAAAACGGCCGTGGGCGTCGAGCGGGCTCGTTGCGGAGTCCAGACCCATCCGCACGGTGCCCAGCGCGTGGGTGAACGAGTCGATGGGTCGCGAGATCGTGACAAGAGCGCCCGCGGCGCGCAGGATCGCGGCGGCCTCGCGCTGAAGTAGCGCGCGGGCCGCTTCATCGCGGGGCGTGAAGCGGTGCCTGATACGCAGGATGGGGCGGCCCCAGGCGTCCTGCCGGCCGCGGTCGAGCATGACACCGTTTCTGGCCACTGGCTGATCCTCCGTCATCACCAGCAGGCCCATGAGGTGCGGCAGCAGGCGCCTCACGACTGGCCGCAGCGCCGCCGGTGACTCGTGCTCCACCATCGCGTCCGGCAGGGATGTCTGCTGGATGGTGCCGAGGCGTTGGAGCGATGGTCGCGAAGGGTGCCCGAAGTAGAAGTCGTGGACCGCGAGTTCCTTGTACGGCACGTGACCGCCACCAGGTGCGCACGGGAACGCGCCGATGACGATGGCGTTGCAATGGCGGGTGAGGTACCGGCCGACGACGGCGCCTGCCGGATTGCCCAGGTGGAGCCCGGATGACAGGAGCAGGTGTGGCGTGGCGAGCGCGCCGGCCGAGAGCAGCACGACATCGGCACGTGCCGTGCAGCGACGGTTCCTGTGCACGTCATGGTAGGCGACCGCAGTGATGCGGCCGCCGCCGTGTACGAGCTGCGTCGCCACGGCGTTCGTGCGCAGCGTGAGGCCGCGCCCGAGGAGCGATGTCACGATCGCGGCGGCATCGCCCTTGGCGCTCGTCGCGCAGGCGTGGCCGTCGCAGCGGCCGCAGGCCAGACAACCCGGCCTGTTGCGCGGCGTACGCGCGATGGCAAGCGGCGGCGCGAACGGTCTCATGCCAAGCCCGCGCGCGGCCGCATGCAGGGCACGGCCGGCCTCCGTGAGGGCGGGTGCCGTCTCCGCGAGCGGCGTGCTGCGCCACGGATCCGTCGGGTCCCCGCCCGGTGTGCCACTCACGCACAGCATCCGTTCCGCTTCGCCGTACCACGGCTCGAGCTCGGCGTAGTCGATGGGCCAGCTCGCATGCGACGTCCCGACGATCTCCGCCGGCGGCGAGAAGTCCTGCTCGCGATTGCGGAACGATGCGGCGCCGTAGAACACGCTCTGTCCGCCGACGCACTGGAACTGGCCCGCCAGGGAGTGACCACCGCCGGTGTGTGCCTCGTACGGCGTGCGTCGGGAGAACCATCGCGAGAGCATCGCAACTGCGCGCGGGTCGCCATTGCCCGGGTTGCGCGGAACCCAGCTGCCTGCCTCGAGCATCAGGACCCGGGCGCCGGACTCTACGAGCGGCACCGCCGCGCAGGCGCCGCCAAGTCCGCTGCCGACGATGAGCACGTCGAACCGTTCGTCGTCATGGGGGCGCATGGCTCAGCCGATCGCGATGGCGGCGGGCCGCGTCGGCCGACGCACCGGCTCGCGACGGCGAGTGCCGGGCAACCAGAGCGGACGTGCATCGAGACCGTCGGGAATCGGCTCGCCGAGCCAGTCGAGCAGCGCCGGGAAGACGTCCACCGAGCGCAGCGGCGCGGCCGGCAACGGCTCGCTGGACCAGAGCGGGATCTGCATGTGAGAGCGCACGAGGCTGCCGTGGCCCGCGCGGTGCTCAGGCGCCTCGAAGCGCGCCCGCAGGTCGAAACCCTCCGACGCCACAACCACGAGGTCGCCGGTGCGGGGCGCCTGGAACTGGTCGAGCAGTTGCACCGCGGCATCGGGATACGGGTCGAGCCGGCCGTGCGCCAGCCAATCGTCCTCGGTGGCGGCTCGAGTGATGCGAAGCTGGAGCGGATCGCCCGTGCGTGGGCGATACACGATGCGATGGCCGATGCGTGCGAGGTCGGCCGTGCCGTCCTGCGATACGAGCTCCAGGCCGCCGCGCGCCGACTCACCCGCCACGAACGCCACGGCCGGCTCGCGCGCGAGCGCCTGCACCAGGTCGCCTTCCGATCCGAAGGCGTCGGGGCGACGGAGGCGGGCCACCGGCCAGCGGTCGCTGCGCGGAGTGCCGGGTCGCGCGTAGACCATCGCGTGACCGTTGCCGGAGACCGTCACCGCGCAGCGGGGCGCGCGGGTCCACAGGTTGGGATGCGCCAGCGTGGGCACGCCGTGCCGCCGGAACCAATCGCCCAGGTCGAGGTGCGTGTGCACGGTGCTCGCGCCGTGATCGCTGACGAGCACGATCAGCGTGTCGTCGAGTTCGTCCCGGCGCGCGAGTGCGGCCCGCACCTGGCCGATCGTGGCGTCGAGCGCACGCATCGTGCGATGGACCTGTGGGCTGTCCGGGCCGTGGCGATGCGTGAAGCCATCCACCGCCGGGAACTGCGCGAAGATGAAC
>JBJMOZ010000321.1:0-9808 GCA_045803465.1 Gemmatimonadales bacterium
GTTCGTTATTCCAGTCCTATGAAACGATCTGGCCTGCTTCTTCTCGTGCTCGTGGCCCTTGGCTTCGCGGGCGGTGCCGCGGCCGAGGGTCGCTGGGTTGCGCGACGCAGGGACGTGGACGTCCGCCACTTCCCGCTGGAAATGCACGCGACCCTGGTGGCCGCCACGGCGCCGCTGCATTCACCGGTGCCGGCGGCAGCGCCTGCGGTGCTGCCGGTCGCGGGATCCGCCACGCTGCTGCTGGTGGCCGGGCCTGTTCCATCCTTCTGCACTCCGCCCAGGTCGGCACCCGCTGCCGCCTGCTCGCGCGCTCCGCCCATCCTCGGCTGATCTCACTCGGCGGGTGGGCATCGGTGACGGCATCCGCCGTCCCGACGGGGCAATTTCGCATCCGACATCGACAACACAGTCACCGGCGACACCCATTCCGCGGGTGCGTCGCCGGAAGGGGAGCGCGTGGCTTCGCAGCCGTGGAAAGTCGTCGAGTACGTCGCCCTGCGGCTCGGCATCGACGTCGACCCGGAGGTGCGCGCGGAGGCGCAGCGCGCGCTCGCGCACGGGGGTGACGTGGTCGCCGGCGTGGTGCAGGCCGGGCAGCGGCTGCAGCTCGTCTTCCTGCAGCGCTCGCTCGCGCCGGCGGACGTCCAGCGCCTGGTGGAGGCCGATGCGTTCCCATCCGTGGTGTTCGGGCTGGCAGCGGAGCCGGGTGCCGCGCTCGTGCTCACGAGCCGGCGCAACGGGCGCGTGGCAGCCGCACGCTTCCTCGCCGACGGCACCGAGGAGGAGCTCGAGTTCGACGTCGCCATGCTGGTGGAGAATTGCCGCGGCGTGGCGGTGCGCGGGCTCCTGCCGATCTCGGCTGCCGGCTACCTGGGATCCGGCGCGAGGGATCCCGGCATCTCGCCGCTGCAGCGCACCTTCCAGCTTCTTGCGCGCGAGAAGCGCGAGGTGGGCCTCGTCTACCTGTACGCCACGCTGGTCGGCCTGCTGAGCCTCACGCTGCCCCTCGCGGTGCAATCGATCATCGGGCTGATTCAAGGCGGGCTCTTCCTGCAGCCCATCGTCTGGCTGATCGCCTTCGTGATCCTCGGGTCCTTCGCGTCGGGCGCGCTTGGCATCGCGCAGCTGCACGTCGTCGAGCTCATCCAGCAGCGGATCTTCGCCCGGGTGGCGTTCGAGTTCGGCTTCAAGGTGCCGCGGCTCGACTTCGAGACGACGCTCGACGCCGACCTGCCGGAGACGATGAACCGGTTCTTCGAAGTTGTCACCATCCAGAAGAGCCTGGGCAAGCTGCTCACCGAGGCGACGGCTGCGCTCCTGTCCGCGATATTCGGCATGATCCTGCTCACGTTCTATCACCCGTACTTCACGCTCTTCGGGTTCTTCCTGCTGCTGGCGCTGTTCCTGGTGTTCCGCTGGTCGGGGCCGAAAGGCCTGGAGACGAGCCTCGCCGAATCGAAGTACAAGTACCGCACGGTGCACTGGCTGGAGGAGATGGCGCGCGCCATCACCGCCTTCAAGTTCTCGGGCGACAGCCCGTTGCCCGTGCGGCGCGTGGACGAGCTGGTGACCGGGTACCTCAAGTACCGGCGCAAGCACTTCGGCATCCTGCTGCAGCAGGCGTGGAGCATGATCGCGTTCAAGGTGATCGTGACCGGCGGCCTGCTCGTGCTGGGCGCGGCACTGGTGGTGAACCGGCAGATCACCCTCGGCCAGTTCGTGGCGTCGGAGATAGTGATCGTGACCATCCTCTCGTCGGTGGAGAAGCTCATCCAGAGCATCGGCACCGTGTACGACCTGCTCACCTCGGTGGAGAAGCTCGGCTACGTGAGCGACCTGCCCACCGAGGAGCCGCGCGGCCTTCCGGTGCCGGCGTCCGACGGCGGGTTCCGCGTGCTCCTGCGCGGCGTGAGCTATCGATATCCCGGGGGGCCGGCGCCGGCGCTGCGGAACGTGAGCTTGTCCGTCGCGGCCGGCGAGAAGGTCGCCGTCGTCGGCGCCGACGGTGCCGGCCAGTCGACGCTGCTGCGCGTCATGAGCGGGCTGTTCGAGGGCTACGAGGGAATCATCACCTACGACGGCATCACGCTGCGCGACCTGGACCAGCGCGGGTTGCGCGCCGAGGTGGGCCAGATGCTCTCGCTCACCGATCTCTTCGACGGCAGCATCGAGGAGAACGTGACGGTGGGCCGGCCGGACATCTCCACCGACGACGTGCTGCGCGCGCTCGAGCGCTCCGCCCTCGCCGAGCAGGTGCAGGCGATGCCGCTTGGCCTGCGGACGCCCGTTTCGGCGGGCGGCGGCAGCCTCTCGGTGTCCAACGCGAAGAAGCTGCTGCTCGCGCAGGCCATCGTGGGCCACCCCCGGCTCCTGCTGCTCGAGGACATCGTGCAGTACCTCGAGGGCGATGACCGCGAGGGAGTCATCCGCATGCTTACCGACGGCGCGGCCGGATGGACGCTCGTGATCGTCACCCACGACCCGGCGCTGCTCGCGGCGTGCGACCGGGTGGTGGTGCTTGACGACGGCGAGGTGTGCGCCGAGGGGCCCTTCGCCGAGCTCATCCACGACCCGCGCCTGCAGGCCCTCGTGCCGCTCGCGCAGGCCACGTGAGGCGCGCGACGATGCCCGGACCGATCACGCGCGACGACATCGGGTTCGATCCCGACACGCTCTACTCGGCGAAGCTGCTTCGCACGCCGACCTCCCACCGCACCTTCTTCAAGTGGGTGGCGGGCCTGCTGCTGCTGATCCTCGCCGCGATGTTCCTGCCGTGGCAGCAGAACGTGCGCGGCGACGGGACGCTCACGGCACTGCGGCCGCAGGACCGGCCGCAGACCGTGCCCGCGCTCATCGCGGGCCGGATCGAGCAATGGTACGTGCAGGAGGGGCAGTACGTCGCCAAGGGCACGCCCCTCGTGCAGATCTCCGAGGTCAAGGAGAAGTACCTCGACCCCAACCTCGTCGGCCGCCTCGGCGAGCAGGTCGACGGCAAGCAGGCGTCGCTGGCCGGCAAGGTCGCCAAGGTGCGCTCGTTCGACAGCCTGCTCGCGGCGCTCGAGCGCGCGCAGGCATTCGGGCTGGAGAAGGCGCAGAACAAGGTGCGCCTCTACGAAGCCGCGCTGCAGTCGGCGGTGGTGGACTCGCAGGTGGAGGCGGCCCGCTTCGCGCGGCGCGAGCGCCTGTTCAAGGATGGGCTCAGCACGCGCACCGAGTTCGAGGCCAACCAGCTCCGGTTCCAGCAGGCCGTGGCCAAGCTGGTCGAGAAGCGGCAGGAGTACGAGAACGCGCGGCTCGAGGTGAGCAGCGTCGGCGCGGAATACGGCGAGAAGATCGCCAAGGCGCGGGCCGACCGCGACGCGACCCGCGCCGAGATCGGCGAGAGCCAGGCCGAGGTGGCGAAGCTGCGGAACGAGTACACCAGCATGCAGATCCGCAACGGCATGTATCGCATCGACGCGCCGCAGGACGGCTACGTGGTCAAGGCCCTCAAGGAGGGCGTGGGGGAGACGATCAAGGAGGGCGATCCGCTCGTCACGGTGGTGCCGGCCCGGCCGCAGCAGGCGGTGGAGCTCTTCGTGAAGGCGATGGACGTGCCGTTGCTCACGCGCGGCCGGAAGGTGCGCCTCATCTTCGACGGCTGGCCCGCGCTGCAGTTCAGCGGCTGGCCGAGCGTCTCGGTGGGCACCTTCGGGGGCGTGGTGTCGGTGATCGATGCCGTCGACAGCAAGGCCGGCAAGTTCCGCGTGCTGGTGACGCCGGACCCGGAGGACGAGCCGTGGCCGCAGCAGTTGCGCATGGGTTCGGGCGTGCACGGCTGGGCGCTGCTCGACACGGTGCCGGTGTGGTTCGAGATCTGGCGGCAGCTCAACGGCTTCCCGCCCACCGTCGACCCGACGGCCGACACGCCGGCGGTCGCGGGCGGCGGGGAGCCGTCGCAGTGATCCTCGCCCTCGTGGCCGCGCTCGCGTTCGCACAGGACACGGCGACGGCGCGGCTCGCGGCCCCGGTCGGCGACTCGATGGCGGTGCTCGACTTCGCCGCGTTCCACGAGCAGGTGCGCCGGCGCCATCCCGTGGCGCGCCAGGCCGAGCTGCTCGAGGCGCGTGCGTCGGCGGAACTGCTCGCGGCGCGGGCACCGCTGTGGGATCCGGTGCTTGGTGCCGAGTGGAGCCGCAAGGAGTTCCAGTCGAGCGAGTACTACAACTATCTCGAGGCGGGGCTCAAGGTCCCCACGCCGGTGGGCATCGAGTTCAAGCTCGGTTACGAGCTCACGCGGGGCGAGTACATCAACCCCGATCGCACCACGCCGGGCGACGGGCTCTGGGTGGCGGGCGTCACGATTCCGCTGGGGCAGGGGCTCATCACCGACGCGCGCCGCAACGCGCTCGCCGAGGCGCGTGGCCTGCGTGACGTCGCGGTGGCCGAGCGGCAGGCGCAGGTCAACAAGCTGCTCTTCGCGGCGGCGAAGGACTACGCCGCCTGGTACGAGGCGTGGCGGCGCCGGTCGGTGGCGCGTGAGGGGTTCGAGCTGGCGGACATGCGCTACCGCTTCGTGCAGCGCCGCTTCGAGGATGGGGACGCGGCGGCCATCGACACGGTGGAAGCGGGGCTCGAGCTGCAGCGCCGCATCGTCGCGCAGCTCGAGGCCGACAACGCGTGGTACGTGACGTCGCAGGTTGTCAGCACCTACCTGTGGGACGATCGCGCGGTGCCGTACGACCTCGGTCCCGGTGTCGTGCCCACGCTTGCCGGGCTGGCGCCGTCGGCCGCGGACACCACGGCGCTCGACGGCTGGCTGGCGCGGGCACTCGCGCAGCATCCGGACCTGCAGAAGGCGCTCGCCAGGCAGCGCGTGACGGAGGTCAACCGGCGCTACTACGGGCAGGAGTTGCTGCCGGACATCACGCTCGAGATGGCGGCGCTCAAGGACGGCGCCACCGGGCCGTTCCAAGACTGGCCGGGCCGCAGCGCCAACTACAAGTTCGGCCTCGCCGGCAAGACGTCGCTGCTGCTGATGAAGGAGCGCGGGGCGTTCAACGCGGCCGGCGCCAAGCTGGAGTCGGCCGCGCTCGAGATCGCGATGCTGGGGCGGGAGCTGCGCGCCACCGTACTGGCGTCGGCCAACGAAGCGGTGGCGTTCCAGCGTATCGCCGAGGTGCAGCGGAGCGCGGTGGCCCAGGCGCGCGTGCTGCGCGACGGTGAGGCGCGGCGATTCCAGGAGGGTGAGAGCACGCTGTTCGTGCTCAACCAGCGCGACCGACTGCTGCTCGACGAGGCCGTCAAGCTCGCGGGGTACGAGGCCAAGTATCTGGGCGCCCGGGCCGCGCTCGCGGTGGCGCTCGGCGGCTCGCTCGCCGGGGACGGCACGGTGACGCCGGTCGCAGCGCCGACGCGCTGATGCCGGTGCAGCGGCAATGAAAACGGGCCCCGCGATGCGGGGCCCGTTTTCATCGCATCCCCTTCGCTGCCTACTCGGTGACTGCGCGCAGTGCGTTCACCCGGCCGGCGCCGTAGAAGTCGTCCTGCCCCGGCTTGCCCAGGTCGTCGGCCGTGGCGCGAAGCCTGGCCTCGAGCCGGGCCGGCGTCATGGGGCCGTACTTGCCCACGATGAGCGCCGCGACGCCCGCGACGGCCGGCGATGCCATGCTCGTGCCGGCGGCGTACGCCCAGCCGCCGACATTGGTGCTCAGCACCAGGTCGAACACCCAGCAGAAGTTGGTGGTCGTGCCCGTCGGCTTCAGCGCGATGCTGCAGATCTCGTTGCCGGGATAGGCGGCATCGCCGCCCGGTGCGCCGAAGTTGATGATCGACTGGCCGTAGTTGGTGTACGACGCCGGCAGGTCGAAGTTGGCGGGGAGGCCACGCGCCCAGCCCACGGGAGCCAGCGCCGAGACCGCCACGACGCCCACCGACATCGCCGGCACGGTCACCAGGTTGGCGGTGTGATCGAGATCGAAGCCGTCGTTGCCCGCCGATGCGATGACGAGCACGCCCTGCTGGCGCGCCCACGAGGTGGCGCGGCTCAGCGCGGCGAGCAGCTGGGCGGCCTCCCGACCCTGCGCGGGGAAGTCGGCGCCAAGCGACATGTTGATGATGTGAGCGCCGGCGCCGCCCTGCTCGATCGGGGTCGCCGCGTAGCGGATCGCCTCGATGATGGCCTCGAAGGAGCCGCTGCCGTTGTGCAGCGCCTTCAGGCCGATGATCGTCGCCTCCGGGGCGATGCCCACCACGCCCGAGTTGTTCGCGGCCGGCGGCAGGTTGTTGTTCGCCCGGGCCGCCACGATGCCCGCCACGTGCGTGCCGTGCCAGAAGGTGCCGACGTCGGTGTTGAACGCCTGGCCCGCCACGAACGACTTCGAGCGCGCCACGTCGAAGTTGGGCGCGAGGTCCGGATGCACGTTCCAGAAACCGCCATCGATGACGGCCACGCGCGCGCCGGCGCCGGTGTAGCCCGCCGCCCAGGCTGCTGGCGCAGAGATGGCCTTCGGGGCCCACTGCACGTTCCAGAACCGGTCGTTGACGGTCGAGATCGGCGCGTCGGCGTCGACGGGCGCGTCCTCATTCGGCACCAGCTCGACGCGGGCGTTCGGATCCACCCACTGCACCAGCATGTCGCGCGTGGCGCTGGTCACGCCGCGGATGCGCACCGCCTTGTCCCGGAAATCCGGCGACGTCGACGTCGCGACGGCGAGTCCGAGCTCGGGCAGCGTAGACTTGAGCGTGCCGCCGGCACGCGTCACGTCGTCGCGCAGCGAGGCGGGGATGCCCGTGCCCTGCGGCAGTGCGAGGATGTAGTCGTCGGTGAACGTGTCGGCCGCTCGGGCCGACGCGAGGGCCGGCGCGGCGGTCGGCGCCGTCGGCTGCTGATCGTCGGTGCAGGCGGCGACGCCAAGTGACAACAGTGCGACGCCCGCAAGGAAGTGACGCGAGTGGGTCATGAAGGTGGCCTGCCGATGGAGTTGGGGGGTGGGTCGAAGCGGACCCTGCACAATCATCACGATTGCACGGTCGCGCAAGTACCGATGGTGCAATATCTTGAGCCCTTCCCGACTGCCGATCGGCGCACGAATTCACCCGACTGTCAGCTTCCGAGTCGCCCCTGAGGGAGATGTAAGATCAGTTTCTTGACGCTATCGCCACGTCCGCGCCTCGCGCTCGCGGCGCTGCTCTTCTCGACGGGCGGTGCCGCCATCAAGGCGACCTCGCTGAACGGCTGGCAGGTGGCCGGCTGGCGCTCGGGCATCGCCGCGCTCGTCATCCTCCTGCTGGTGCCGGGGGCGCGACGCCACTGGGGGTGGCGGCCGTTCGTGGTCGGGCTCGCCTCGGGCGCCACCTTTCTGCTGTTCGTCGTCGCCAACAAGCTCACCACTGCGGCGAACACCATCTTCCTGCAGAGCGCCGCACCGCTGTACATGGTGTTGCTCAGTCCGCTGCTGTTGAAGGAGAAGCCGCGCCGCCAGGACCTCGTGCTGATGGCGATCGTGGCCACGGGACTGGCGCTGTTCTTCGTGGGCAGCGACAGCGCGGTCGCCACCGCGCCAGATCCGGCACGGGGCAACGTGCTCGCCGCGCTCTCGGGCGTCGGCTGGGCCTTCACCGTGCTGGGCCTGCGATGGATGACCGCACGCGAGGGCGACCACGCGGTGGTCGCCGTCGTCATCGGGAACCTCTTGGCATTCGTCGTCGGCGTGTGGCAGGGCGGGCCGCTCACGAACGTGTCGGCCTCCGACGTCGGCGTGCTGTTCTACCTGGGCATCTTTCAGATCGCCGCGGCCTACCTGCTGATCACCTCGGGTCTGCGCCACGTGCCCGCGCTCGAGGCGGCAGTCATCCTGCTCATCGAGCCCGCGTTCAGCCCGTTCTGGGCGTGGCTCGTCCACCATGAGCAGCCGAGCGCCTGGGCGCTCGCCGGCGGCCTGCTCATCATCACGGCAACGACGGTGCAGTCCATCCTCGCGGCGCGAAGCGCAGGCGGACGACCCGTCGTGGAGGTCATCGAATGACGCGCATGCCGACGCTGATCGAGACCGTGCGCGTCCGCGACGGACGTGCGCCGTTGTGGTATCTGCACCTTCGCCGGCTCGTGGAGAGCTGTCGCGCGCTCGGCGTGCCGTTTCCGCCCGCGTTCGAGGTGCCCACCGGCGCGGACCGCGTGCACCGGATCGCGGTCGGCGCGAAGGGGCTGCAGGTCACCGAGCGGCCGGTCGGCAGCACGGCGCCGGTGTGGCTCGTCACGGCGCGAACGGTCCACCGGCCCTACCCTCACAAGACCACGGCGCGCGCCGCCTTCGACGCCGCCGCCGCCGAGGCGATGGAGGCGCGGGCCGGCGACGCGCTGCTGCTCACCGCGCGGGGGGAGGTCGCCGAGTGCACCATCTGGAGCCTGTATTGGTGGGAGGGCGACCGGCTGGCGGGTCCGCCCCTCTCGCTCGGCGTGCTTCGGAGCGTCTCGCGCATGCGCATCGAGGAAACCGCGGGCCCGCTGCTCGAGCGCACGGTGCCCCGGGCCGGGCTCGCGGGGCGTTCTCTGCTCGTGGCGAACGCCGTGCGTGGCGTGGTTCCGGTGGCCCGGCTCGACGGCGTGGAGGTGCCTCCGGACGCGCGCACCGACGCGTTGGCCGCACGCTTCTGGCCTTGACCAAGTTGCGTTGCCGCTTATGTTTTGTGGCTCGCCAAGGGCCGGGCTACAGAGCCCTTGCATGGTGGCTGTAGCTCAATTGGTTAGAGCGCCGGACTGTGGCTCCGGAGGTTGCGGGTTCAATCCCCGTCAGCCACCCTTGTAGCGAGGGCCGGAGCCGAGGTGAGGGTCGCCTCCAGCGGCCCCAGAGCAGAGGTCCGTAGCTCAATTGGTAGAGCACCGGTCTCCAAAACCGGGGGTTGGGGGCTCGATTCCCTCCGGGCCTGTGTCGGCGGCAGGTGCAGTGGCGGTACAGATGGGTCAAGGCGCTATCGTCTAGTGGCCTAGGACACAGCCCTCTCAAGGCTGGTACACGGGTTCGAATCCCGTTAGCGCTATGTGTGGCAGGACAGGCGGGACCCCGGGAATCGCGGCCCCATCGTCTATCGGTCAGGACGCGACCCTTTCAAGGTCGAGAGACGGGTTCGATTCCCGTTGGGGCTATCCAACGCGTCACACAGGATTCGCGCCGCTAGCTCAATTGGCAGAGCAAGTGACTCTTAATCACTAGGTTGTAGGTTCGATTCCTACGCGGCGCATTTCACGACCAGAGTCGAGTTGCAGCGAACAGGGCTCCCATCAAGGAGCCCTTCTTCGTGCATCGGAGTGCCAGGTGTGCAGCGCTTCTCAACTCGACATTCGATTCTGGAGCCGCTTGATGGGAGCCCTGTAGGATTCAACCAGCCGACCGAGTTCGGGGCTGTCCAGGTAACCCTCGTGCACGACGGCGTTTCGACCTGGCGCCACTACGAGATACCCGTAGGTGGGAGGAACGAAATCCGGTCGCGGGACGGGCAGGAATCCACCAAACCCGGGCCCCCGCACTTCGAGCGTGAAGTTATGGGACTCAGCCGCGCGGCGAGCGTCCACGATCAGTGTGCCGACGCCGTACTCGTAGAGCCGACGCGCGTCCGGTTCTTGGAGCACGGCGTCGTTCGGGATGGGCACCATCAGCACGAGGGTGAATCGGGACAGGGTCACTGGCTCCTTGAGACAGCCCGGCTCCAGGCATACGCCATAAGCGGAAAATTGCTGCGCGGTCACAGATCCTCCGACGAGCAGGGCCGCCGATGCTAAAGCGGTAACGGCACGAGCAAACATGCATCGCCTCCATTCGGAACCGCTACG
>JBJMOZ010000026.1:0-3190 GCA_045803465.1 Gemmatimonadales bacterium
GGCCTCGTGCCGCCTGCACCGTGAGCTGCACCACCCTGATACGCTCTGTGTCGTCGAGGGTCTGTGCCTCGCCCGTGGAGCCGCACGGCACGAGGAAGTCGATGCCGCTCTCCACCTGCCACGTCACGAACGCCGAGAGCGCGGGCTCGTCCAGTCGGCCGTCGTCCGTGAAGGGGGTCACGATGGCGGTGCCGCAGCCACGAAGCATGGTCATCGGTCCCCGCCCCCGAGCACATCGTCGAGCCGGAACACGCCCTGCCGGCCCCTGAGCCACTCGGCCGCCATGACGGCGCCCGCGGCAAAGACGGCGCGGTCGCGCACGCTGTGGGCCAGCGTCACCGATTCGTGCGGGCCTTCGAAGCTGAGCGTGTGGGTGCCTGGCACCTTGCCGGTGCGGATGCTCGTGATGGGCAGCTCGATGCCGGCCTCCTCGTGCACGGCCCTGCCAAGCGTCAGGGCGGTGCCCGATGGCGCATCGAGCTTCGCCGAGTGGTGCACCTCCACCAGATGCGGCTCGAAGTCGGGGTGCGTGGCGAAACTGCGCGCGAGCATCACGGCGGCGCGGCGCATCAGGTGCAGGCCCACCGAGAAGTTGGTGGCGTGCAGCAGCGCGCCGTGCTGCCGCGCAAGGTGTTCCAGGTGCGGCAGGGCCGCGTCGCAGCCCGTCGTGCCCGACACGACGGCCAGACCCGCTTCGAGCAGCCGTTCGATGTTGCGCGGCGCGGCCGCCGGCGTGGTGAACTCGATGGCCACCTCGGCGCCGGCGAGGCGCGTTGGCGTGAGTGCCGCGCCATCCGGGTTGTCCTCCTCGCCAACCCAGGCGAGCACGTCGTGCCCGCGAGCCTCGAGTTCGGCCTTCACCAGCGTGCCCATGCGTCCCGTGCCCACCACGACGGCGCGCATCACTCGCTCCCGAAGAATTCGCGATGCAGCCGGCGCACTGCGCCGGGCCCCTCGTCGGCGCGCACCACGAACGTGAGGTTGATGGCGGATGCGCCCATGGAGATCATCTCCACGTTGGTGGGGTCGACGGCGCCGAAGATGCGCTTGGCGAGGCCGGCGGTACTCTTGATGCCCTGGCCCACCACCGCGACGACGGCGCGGTCCTCCTCCACGGTCACCTCGCCGAGCGCCTCGAGGTCGCGCCGGAGCGCGGGCAGCCGCGCCGCGTCCTCGATGGTGAGCGACACGCTGACCTCGCTCGACGCGAGCACGTCCACCACCACCTCATGCCGCTCGAACACCTCGAACAACTGACGGAGGAATCCGAACGCGCCCAGCATCCGCGGCGCGCGCACGTTGACGATGATGGTGCCTCGCCTGCAGGAGATGGAGCGGACCGGCTCCTCGGGCTCGGGCGCGGTGCCGTCCGGCAGGCCGATGACGGTGCCGGACCGGTCGGGATGCATGGAGTTGAGGATCACGATCGGAATGCCCGCGCTCGAGAGCGGCAGCTGCGTCGCGGGATGCAGTACCTTGGCGCCGAAGGTCGCGAGCTCGGCCGCTTCCTCATACGTCGCCGAGGCCAGCGTGCGCGCCGAGGGCACCATGCGCGGGTCGGCCGTCATCAGGCCATCGACGTCGGTCCAGATCTCGACCCGCGTGGCGTCGAGCGCCGCGCCGAGCAGCGAGGCGGTGAAGTCCGAGCCGCCGCGGCCGAGGGTGGTGGGCACGCCCGACGCCGTGGCGCCGATGAAACCCTGCGTCACCGGAATGCGGCCGGCCGCGAGCAGTGGGGCCAGTTCCTCTTCGGCACGCGTGCGGATCAGCTCCCGCACCGGCGTCGCGCGCCCGAAGCGGTCGTCCGTGGCCAGCACGAGGCGCACGTCGAACCAGTCGGCGGGCAGGCCGACGCCGACCAGCACCGCGGCCACCACGCGCGAGCTCCAGATCTCGCCCTGACCCACGAGAAAGTCGCGCTCGGCGTGCGTGAGGGCGCGGCCGCGCGCGGCCTGCAGGCGGTCACGCAGCGTCGCGGTGTCCTCCTGCAGGCCAGGCAATGCCATCTCGCCGCCCGGCAGCGCGCTGGTCACCGCGTCATGTCGCTCCAGCAATCCGTCGAGCGCATCGTTGATGGCGCCGGCATCACCGAGGCGCACCGTCTCGGCGAGCCGCACCAGCGCATCGGTGACCTTCGCGAAGGCCGACACCACCACCAGCGGACGGTCGGCGCGCCGATCGGTGACGATCTTCGCCAGCCGCGCGATGGCCGCCGCATCCTGCACCGAGGTGCCGCCGAACTTGCAGACGATCATGGCGCGAGACGTCCCTCCGCCTGCAGCAGCTCGGCTATCTGGATGGCGGCGCCCGCTGCGCCACGGATGGTATTGTGTCCGAGCAGCGCGAACTTGAGGTCGAGCAGCGTGCACGCGCGCACGCGGCCCACCGTGATGGCCATGCCCCGGCCACGATCGGCATCGAGGCGCGACTGCGGCCGGTCGGCGCGCGAGTCGACCTCGATGGGCGGCTCCGGCGAACTGGGCAGCGTCGGCACCAGACCCTGGCCGCGGAATGCCGTGAAGGCGGCGACGGCCTCGTCCACCGAGGGCGGGCGCTTGAACGCGGCCGACACCACCTCCAGGTGTCCGTCCACCACCGGCACACGATTGCAGTGCGCCGTCATGCGGAGCTCGGGGGCGTCGAGGATCTTCCGCGTCTCGATCTCCATCTTCTCCTCCTCGCCGCCGATGAACGGGATCACGTTCCCGAGAAGGTCGAGCGACGGCACGCCGGGATAGCCCGCGCCCGAGGCGGCCTGCATCGTGGAGACGAAGAGCCGCTCCAGCCGGAACGCGGCATGGAGCGGTGCAAGGGCGACGACGAGCGCGGCGGTGGAGCAGTTGGGGTTCGCGAGGATGGCACCCGGCCATCCGCGCTGGCGCCGCTGGATGTCGATGAGCTCCACGTGTCGGCCGTTCACCTCGGGCACGAGCAGCGGGACGTCCGGCTCCATGCGGTGCATGCGGGTGTTGGTCACCACCACGGCGCCCGCGCGCGCGAACGCCTGCTCGATCTCGAGTGCCACGTCGGCGTCGAGCGCCGAGAACACCACGCGCGCCTCGAGTGGCGGCCGCGAGGGCTGCAGCATCAGGTCGGCGACGCGGTCGGGCAGGGCCGTGGTCTCGCGCCAGCGTACGGTGTCGCCGTACCGCTTGCCCGCGCTCTGGTCCGAGGCAGCCACGGCCACCAG
>JBJMOZ010000030.1:0-6323 GCA_045803465.1 Gemmatimonadales bacterium
GCCGGCGTGGAGCTGCTGGTGAACCAACACGCCGTGGTGGAGCGCGACGGTGCCCGGCTCGTGATCATCGGCCTCGACGATGCCGTGCGTGGCCGCCCGGATGTGGATCGCGCGATGGAGCGCGTCGCACCCGATGATGCGCGCATCTGGCTCACACACGCTCCCGTCCTTGCTCCCGCACTGCCGCGAGCAACCCACCCGTCCCTCGTGCTGTCTGGGCACACGCACGGCGGGCAGATCCTGCTGCCATTCGTGCCAGCGCTGACGCCGCGTGGATCGGGCGCGTTCGTGTCGGGGAGCTACGAGGTGGCGGCCGGTGAGCTCTACGTCTCCCGCGGCGTGGGCACGAGCGGAATTCGCGCGCGCCTGAGGTGCCCGGCCGAGCTGCCGATATTCGTGTTGCGACGGGGCCACCAACCCAGGCCGCGAGCAGGTCGGTCGTGAGGAATGTGGCGACGGTACAGGCGCTCATCAGCCTGATCGCGAGACTCACGGCCGACCGCGGATCGTGCGTGCTGGTCGCGATCGACGGTCGCAGCGGGGTGGGGAAGTCCACGCTCGCGACCGGCATCGCCGATGTGCTGCAAGCCTCGGTCGTTCCGGTGGACGACTTCTTCGCCGCCCACATCGCGGACGCCGGATGGGACGCCCGCACGCCAGCGCGGCGCGCTGCCGATTGCCTGGACTGGCGGCGGCTGCGTCGCGAGGCGCTCGAGCCGCTCAAGTCGGGAAGGCCGGCCGCCTGGCACGGGCTCGATTTCACCGGAGGTCCGCGAGCAGACGGGAGCTACGGGCTGCAGTCCGGTCTCACGACGCGTGCGGCCACGTCGATGGTGCTCGCGGACGGCGCCTACTCAGCTCGACCGGAACTTGCCGACATGATCGACCTGACCGTGCTGGTGGAGGCGCCGGGCGACGTCCGAGTGGAGCGTCTGGCTGCGCGTGAAGAGCCCGCCTTCCTCGCGGCGTGGCTGGCGCGCTGGGACGCGGCCGAGGACCACTACTTCACGATCACCCGTCCACGCTGCACCTTCGACGTCGTGATCGGGGAGCGATGATGGTCCGCGCCAGCGGTGCGATTCGCGCTAGTAGACGCGCTGTCCAAGCGGGACGTCCTGGTCCGTGCTCAGGAGCACCACGCGGCCCGACTCGTCGTCCGCGCCGAGCACGAGGGCATCCGACGTGAAGCCGGCGATCGAGCGCGAACCGAGATTCACGGCGGCCACGACGAGCCGTCCCTCGAGCTCTGGGGGCTGGTAGAGCGCGGTGAGCTGCGCACTCGAGGTGAGAATGCCCACTGGGCCGAAGTCGATCCAGAGCTTGTAGGCCGGCTTTCGCGCCGCCGGGTGGGGCTCGCAGCGGATGACGCGGCCGACGCGCAGGTCGACCTGGTGGAACGCATCGTAGGGCGTCGTCATGCCAGCAGTTCCGCCGTGAAGACGGTGACGGCGTGGCCGGCGAGGCGCACGCGCGTGCCGGCATGCTCCACGCGCACCGTACCGCCGCGCGCCGACGCCTGATAGCCCAGCAGGCGCGGCGACCCGAGCCGCCCGGCCCAGTACGGCGTCAGTGCGCAGTGCGCCGAGCCGGTGACGGGATCTTCCGGCACTCCGGCCGCCGGCGCGAAGAAGCGGGAGACGAAGTGGTGCACGCCGTCATCGGCCTCGGCGGTGGCGATGACGCCGCGCGCCGGCAGCTCGGTGAGCCGCACCATGTCCGGCTTGAGCGCCCGCACCTCGGCCGCGGTCCCGAACACGGCCATCAGGTCGAAAATCGACCGTCCGGCCCACAGCGGCGCCGCGCCGAGCGCTTCCTCGAGGTTCGCCAGGAAGGCGGGAGCGGCATCGGCCGGCGTCGCGGGAAAATCGAGCTCGATGAGGCCATCACGCCGCGATGCGGTCAGGAGGCCGCTCCGGGTGTCGAAGCGAGCCTCGCGACCGGCGGCGAGTCGGCCCGTCTGCCACAGCGCATGCGCGGTGGCGAGGGTGGCGTGACCGCAAAGATCCACCTCGAGCGTCGGCGTGAACCAGCGCAGCGACCAGGTGTCGCCCAGCGGATGCACGAAGGCGGTTTCCGCGAGGTTCATCTCGGCCGCCACCGACTGCATCCAGACATCGTCGCGCGGCGCGTCGAGCAGGCACACCGCCGCGGGGTTGCCGTGGAAGGGCCGATCGGTGAACGCGTCCACCTGCAGCAGCGGGATCGCCATCGTCACTCCTCCTCGTCGATGAGGGCATCGGCCTCGATCTCGACGAGCATGTCGGGATCGATGAGGCGCGAGACCTCCACCATCGTGGCGGCGGGCCGCACGTCGCGGAAGAACTCGCCGTGGGCGCGGCCCACCTCTTCCCATTTCGTGATGTCGGTGACGAACGTGCGCGTGCGCACCACGTCGCGCATCGAGGCGCCCACCTCGTGCAGCGCGCGCTCGATGTTGCGGAGCGCCTGCATGGCCTGGGCGTGGGCGTCGCCGCGCCCGATCACCCTGCCCTCGGCGTCGGTGGCCGTGGTGCCGGCGACGTGCACGCTGCGTCCGGTGCGCACCGCCCTCGAATAGCCGACGATGGGCGCCCATGCGTTCGCGGCCTCCACGCGTCGTCGCGTGCTCATGCGATGCCCGCCACCGGGGTCGAGACACCCTCCACGACGAGCGGCGTGATCTCCGCATAGTGACAGGCCGCCATCTGCATCCCTACTGGCCGCAACTCGGGGCGTTCCGTACGGCACCGCTCATTACGCGACGGATGGAAGCAGCGCGGATGGAACGGGCACCCTGGCGGCGGCGCGGCGGGACTCGGTGGGTCGCCCGCGAGCACGATACGGCCGCCGTGGCGCGCCGGGTCGGCCTCGGGCACCGCGCTGCGCAATGCCACGGTGTACGGGTGCCGGGGGTCGGCGAGCACCGCATCGACGGGACCCGTCTCCACGATGCGGCCGAGGTACATGACGGCGATGCGCTGCGCGATCTGCCGCACCACGGCGAGGTCGTGCGCGATGAAGAGGTAGGCGAACCCACGCTGCCGCTGCAGGTCGGCGAGGAGGTTGAGCACCTGCGCCTGCACCGACACGTCGAGCGCCGAGACCGGCTCGTCGCAGATGATGAGCGCCGGCTCCACGGCGAGCGCGCGCGCGATGCCGATGCGCTGACGCTGGCCGCCGGAGAACTCGTGCGGGTAGCGCGTGGCGTAGCCGGCATCGAGGCCCACTTCCGCCAGCAGGGCCGCGACCCGCTGCCCTACGGCCGCCCCCCTGGCGAGGCGATGGATTCGGATGCCCTCGGCGATCGCGTCTCCCACGGTCATGCGCGGGTTGAGCGAGCCGTAGGGGTCCTGGAAGATCATCTGCATGTGGCGGCGCATCGTGCGCAGGCCCTCCGACTGCAGCGCGAAGATCTCCGTGCCGTCGAGCGCCGCGCTGCCGGAGGTGGGCTCCTGCAGCCGCAAAATGGTGCGGCCGACGCTGCTCTTGCCGCAGCCCGATTCGCCGACGAGACCGAGGGTCTCGCCGCGCGCGATCTCGAACGACACGCCGTCCACCGCTCGCACTGGCAGCGCTGCGGCCGACAGGAAGCCGCCCGAGCGATAGTGCTTCACGAGGTCCTTCACCACGAGGAGCGGCGGGGTCATGCCGGCTGCTCCGCGTGGAGCCAGCACCTTGCAAGCTGGCCGGGGCCGGCCGGAAGGAGCGGTGGCGGCTCGCTGCTCTTGTCGAAGCGGAATGCGCACCGAGGTGCGAAGCGGCAGCCGGTGGGCCACTGATCGGGCGGAGGCACCACGCCCGGGATCGGCGTCAGGCGCCCGCGCTCTCCGTCGAGCGTCGGGATCGAGGCGAAGAGGCCCTGCGTATACGGATGCGCCGGCGCCGCGAAGAGCTGCGCCGTGGGCGCGCTCTCGACGATCTGTCCGGCGTACATGACGGCGACGTGATCGGCGCGCCCGGCCACGACGCCGAGGTCGTGCGTGATGAGCAGCACCGCCATGCCGCGCTTCGCGCGCAGCGCGTCGAGCAGCTCGAGAATCTGTGCCTGGACCGTCACGTCGAGCGCCGTCGTCGGCTCGTCGGCGATGAGCAGCTCGGGCTCGGCGGCGAGCGCGATGGCGATCATGACTCGCTGGCGCATGCCGCCGCTCAGCTGGTGCGGGTACTCGTCGAGCCGGCGCTCGGGTGCCGGCATGCCCACTTCCTCGAGCAGCGCGAGCGCCCGGTCGCGCGCCTCGCGCGCCGTCACCTTGCGGTGCGCGCGCACCGCCTCCGCGATCTGGTCGCCGGCGGTGAAGACGGGGTTGAGGCTCGTCATCGGGTCCTGGAACACCATCCCGATGCGGCCGCCGCGCACTGCGCGCATGGCGCGCTCGTCGAGCTCGGTGAGCACCTGATTGCCAAGACGCACCATGCTGCCGGGCTCGATGACCCCGGGCGATGGCACGAGGCGAAGCAGGGCGAGAGCCGTCAGGCTCTTGCCCGAGCCCGACTCGCCCACCACGGCAAGGGTACGGCCTCGGTCGAGGGTGAAGCTCACGCCGTCCACGGGGTGGATGGCGCCGCGGCCAGTGGGGAAGCCGACGCGCAGATCGCGTACTTCGAGCAGCGGGGTCATGCGCTCCGGGGGTCGAGGGCCTCGCGCAGGGCGTCGCCGACGAGGTTCACGGCCAGCACGGCCAGCACGATGGCGACGCCGGGAAAGATGCTCGTCCAGGGTGCCGTAGCGAAGACCGAGCGGGATTCCTGGATCATGCCGCCCAGCGACGGCGTGGGCGGCCGCACGCCGAGGCCCAGAAACGAGAGGCCCGCTTCGAGCAGCATGACGTCGCCGATGCCAAGCGTGGCGGCCACCAGCACGGGCCCGGCGACATTGGGGAGCAGGTGCCGGAACGCGATTCGCCATCGTCCCGAGCCGAGCGCTTCGGCCGCCCGCACGAATTCCTCGCGATGCAGTCGTCGCGCCTCGCCGCGCACGAGGCGGCTGGTGCCGTACCAGCCGGTGAGGCCAAGCAGCAGCACGAGGGCCGGCAGCGGGACTCGGTCCCAGACTGCGAGCGCCAGCAGCAGCACGAAGAGCCGCGGAATGGCGAGCAGCGCGTCGACGAGGCGCATCAGCACGGCGTCGATCGCACCGCCCCACGTACCCGCGACGAGCCCGATCAGAGTACCGATCGTCACGGCGAGCACGGCGGCAAGCACGCCGAGCATCAGGGAGAGTCGCAGACCCGAGGCGACGCGGGCGAAGACGTCGCGGCTGAGCTGATCGGTACCGAACAGGTGGCCCTCGCCCGGCGGGCGCAACGATTCCGCGAGCAGATCGCCCTGCGCCGCCGGATCCGGCAGGGCCATCGGGCCGAACACCGCGAGCAGGGCCAGCGCGCCGAGCAGCAGGAGCCCGGCTCGGCCAACGGGCTTCGACCACGCCATGCGCAAGGTGGCACCGAGGGGGCCCGTCACGCGCGACGGAGCCGCGGATCGAGCGCCATGTGCGCAAGGTCGGTCACGAGCCCGCCGAGGACCACGGCAAAGGTGGCCAGCACCGACGTCGCCATGAGCAGCGGATAGTCGCGCGCCGAAGCCGCACCCGCTGCAAGACTGCCGATGCCGGGCCAGGCGAATACCTGCTCCACGAACACCGAGCCCACCACGATGATCGGCAGCCAGAGGCCGAACAGCGTGAGCACGGGAAAGAGCGCGTTACGCCACGCATGCCGCCAGATGACGGCGCGCTCGGTGAGGCCGCGAGCGCGCGCCGCCTGCACGTACGGCTGCGCCAGCGCCTCGATCATGGCGGTGCGCTGGTAGCGCATCGCGGCGGCCACGCTCACGAGCGCGAGCGTGATGACGGGCAGGACGAGATGGCGGGCCCAATCCGCGAGGCGTGCGCCGGCGGCGGCGTCGATCAGTGCGGGATCACTCATGCCGGCCACGGGGAGCCAGCGCAGCTTCACGCCGAGCAGCAGCACGAGCATCAGGCCGAGCCAGAAGGCGGGCATGGCGTGCGCGGCTAGCGAGGCCACGGTGAGTGCGTGATCGGCGGCGCGACCACGGGCGCGCGCCTGCACCACGCCGAGCCAGAGGCCGAGCGTGAAGGTGACGAGCAGCGCCGTGCCACCCAGCAGGAGCGTGGCAGGCAGGCGCTCGCGCACGAGTTGCCCCACGGGGCGGCCGTACTGGTACGAGGTGCCGAGATCGCCGCGCAGTGCGCCCTGGAGGAAGCGCGCGAACTGCCGGGCCGGCGGCTGGTCCAGGCCGTAGCGGGCGCGGAGCGCTTCCACCTGCTCGGGTGTCATCATGCGCTCGTCGTCGAGCGACGCAAGCGGGTCGCCGGGCACGAGGCG
>JBJMOZ010000150.1:0-5265 GCA_045803465.1 Gemmatimonadales bacterium
CAGGATGTGCGGGTGCTGCAGGCTCGCCGTGGTCTTGATCTCGGTGAGGAAGCGCTCGCCGCCAATGACGGCACTGAGCTCCGGATGCAGCACCTTGATCGCCACCTTGCGCGCGTGCTTCAGGTCCTCGGCGAGGTAGACGGTAGCCATGCCCCCCTGGCCAAGCTCGCGCTCGAGCCGGTAGCGGTCGGCGAGGGCGGCGCGCAGGCGGTCGATGGTCAACGGGCGTGTCCGGTGTGCAGGTGTGCCAAGCGAATCGCGATGTGGCGAGGCAGGCCGTCACTGCTCATGGCGTCACCAAGTCGGCCACCCAGACGTCGCTCGCCGGGGCCCCGATCGTGAAGTACAGCAGCCTGCCGTCGGTGGCGAGCCCGAACTTGGCGTGCGGCATGGTAGGTTCGTCGAATACCACCTGCAGCTTGCTGGAACCGCCCGCGGAGGGCACGGACCGGATCGCCCACCCCTCGGGCGAGCGCGTCAGGACGAAGAGCGTCGATCCGTCGGGCGAATAGGTGGCGTGCAACAGGTCGCCGCCGCCGTCCGCAGCGGACACCAGCAGGATGTCGCTGCTGCCGTCGAGGCGCCGCAGCCGGAAGCCTTCGGGCACATGGTAGAGAATCGACGAGCCATCCGGCGACCAGAGGGGATAGTCGCTGGCGGAGAGCGCCACGAACTCGGGCTGCGCGCCTGGTGCGAGGCGGAGCGTCGCCATTCCCTGCTTCGCGACGTCGCTGCCGAGCACCGCGAAGACGATCGCGCTGCCATCCGGCGCCCAGGTGGCATCGAGTTCCTCGGCCGGGCTCGAGGTGCGCTGCTGCAGGTTGGTGCCGTCCACGTCCACGGTGTAGATGTCGCGGTTGCCGGACCTGAGCGAATGGAAGACCAGCCGGCTCCCGTCCCGCGACCAGGCAGGCGAGAAATCGGGAGCCGGGTCGCTCGTGACCTGCCGGGCCTCACCGCCGCCGACCGGCATCACGTAGATGTCGAAGTTGCCGCTGCGATCCGAATCGAAGGCGAGCCAACGCCCGTCGGCGCTCATCGCGACGCTCTCGATGGTCTCGTTGCCGGCGGTGATGCGCGTGGCGCCGCGCACGGAGACGGGGCCACGCGCCGGCACCGGGAGAGACCAGATCGCCGACCAGCTGCTGAGGCGAGAGTAGGCCATCCGTCCGCCCTGCCGGCTCAGGCTCAGCCCCTGCGCGTCGGCGCCGGTGGTCACGCGCTGCGGCGCGCCCTCGGGCGCGCCGTCCTTGCCGATGCGCTGGATGTATACGTCGCGACTGCCGTCGCGATCGGAGATCCAGTAGAGCGTCCGCCCGTCGGGCGACCACTGCGGCGAGAGGTTGAGCGCGTGATCGTCGGTGATCCGCGTCGGGGGCCTGCCGTCGAGATGCGCCAGCCAGAGGCCAGCCGCGCCGGAATTGCCGAAGTAGCCGGTGCCGAAGACGAAGACCGAGTTGCCGGAGGCGACCGCGATGGAACGCCCGTCGGGCGACCAGGCAGGCGCGAAGGGCGAGTTCGGGGCGGGGAGCGTCACCGTGTCACCGGTGGCCAGCGTCAGGATGGTGATCCCCTCGGCGTTGTAGCCCTGGGTCCACGCGATCCGTGCGCCGTCGGGCGACCAATCGAACCCGGCGAGGGGCGTGCCCCATGCCGAGCTGAAGCGCGCGCCCGGCCGGACGCGGGCCAGTAGGCGCGGCGCCCCGCCGAGCGGGGGCACGACGTAGATCCCGTCGTCGGTTTGGTAGGCGATCTGCGAGCCATCCGGCGACCAGCGGGGCCAGCGGAAGTGGTGCGTGGTGTCGTTGGTGAGCGCAACCGCGCGTCCGCCGCTCACCTGGCGGACGTAGAGTTGCATCGCGTTGGTAGGGCCCGCTGCATACGCGATGTTCTCGCCATCGGGAGAGAGGGCGGGATCGATTTCCAGCCCCTCGTCGCGCGTCACCTGGGTGGTCTTGCCGACCGCCGGCAGCGCACCGGTGGGCGTGTCGCGATCACGGAGCAGCAGGAATCCGAGGGCGGCGAGCGCCAGCAACGATGCGACGGCGACCAGCGCGCGCGACGAGCGCCGCGGCGCGGGCGCCGCCCCGGCGCCTGCGACGGGACGCAGCGCACCTGCGAACTGCGCCACGGGATTGAACCGGTCGGCCGGTGTCTTGGCCAGGGCGCGCTGCAGGGCGGCGGCGACCTCGGGCGGCACGGCCGGCCGGAGTTGGGTGATGGACGGCGGCGTCGCCGTCAGGTGCTGGTGGACGATGCTCTCGATGGTGGGCCCGGTGAATGGCGTCTGACCTGCGAGCATCTCGTACAGCACGCAGGCGAGCGCGTACAGGTCGCTCCGCCCATCGAGGTCCCGCTCGCCCGCAGCCTGCTCCGGGCTCATGTACCGGACGGTGCCGATCGCCATGCCGGTCTCGGTGAGTTGCTCGCCACCGGCGGCGGCACTGATCGCCTTGGCGATGCCGAAGTCGGCCACCACGGCGTGCCCGCTCTCGAGCAGGATGTTCTCCGGCTTGATGTCGCGGTGGATGATCCCGTGGGCGTGCGCGTAGCTCAGCGCGTCGGCCACCTCGCGGGCCACCTGCAGCGCATCCTCGATGGGCAGCTGCTTCTCGCGGTCGAGGCGGTCGCGAAGGGACTCGCCCTCGACGCAGGGCATGACGTAGAAGAGCAGTCCGTCCGCCTCGCCCGAGTCGTAGAGCGGCAGGATGTGCGGGTGGCGGAGGCTCGCCGTGGTGGCGATCTCGCGCAGGAATCGCTCAGCGCCCAGCGCCGCGGTGAGTTCGGGGCGGAGGATCTTGATGGCGACCTTGCGCTCGTGCTTCAGGTCATGGGCCAGGTAGACCGTGGCCATGCCCCCGGCGCCGAGCTCGTGCTCCATGCGGTAGCGGTCGCTCAGGGCGGCCACGAGGCGATCGGGTGCCGTCATGGCGTGGCGGGCTCCGTGCCCCGAAGCTTCGCGACCAGCTCGGGCAGGTTCTGGATGACCATGATGCGAGTCGACGGATTGTTGCGCACCATCACGAACGTCCGGCCGTCGGGCGACACGTCGTAGTTGGTGTGCGGGATGGCGGTGGCGATGTCGGCCACGCCGAAGAGGACGTTGCGTGCCGTCACGGCCTGCTCGGTGCCCAGTTGCAGCTCGGCCGCGATGAGCACGGGCGCGGTGGCGGGACCGCCGCGATAGAAGAGCTCGCGGCCGTCCGGACCCCACAGCGGCTCGACACCCCCGTCCACCGACACCTGGAGCACATCGCCCGTGCCCGCGAGCGCGCGCAGATAGACCTCGTTCCTGCCCGACTGGTTCGAGACGTACGCCAGCCAGTGGCCGTCCGCCGACACGGCGGGATACTGCTCGTCGAACCGCGACGCCACCAAGGGCTCGAGGGGGCCGCGGCCGCCGTTGCGCAGGATCGCGATGTCGCTGCGGCTCCCAGGCACGAGACTCGCCGCCGTCGTCACGAGTGCGCTGCCGTCCCGGACCCAGATGCCGGTGTAGCCGAGCTGCGGCGAGCTGAACAGCGACTCGGCGGCTTCGGTGGCGCCGGGCGTGGAGCGATAGGTGCCGAGGACGCCATTGGGCGCGGAGATGAAGGACAGCGAGCGGCCGTCCGGCGCCCAGCTCGCATCGTGCCCGTCGCGGCTGAATGTGGCGCGGCTCACCGCGCCCGAGGCCCGGTCGAGCACCCACACGTCGCGTCCATCGATGGTGGTGAAGTCCACGGCGATGCGGCGCCCGTCGGGCGAGAAGCGCGGCGAGTGGTAGTTGTGGCCGTCAGGCAGGGCCGGTTTGGCACTGCCCCCACGGTCGATCAGCACGAGCGAGCGTTCCGCCTCCGGGATGTAGGCGACGGTGCCGTTCGCAGACGCCGCGAACTGTGCCGTGCCAGTGCCGCTCAGCGAGATGCCCGTGGCGATGGTGACGGGCCGGCCGGTCACCTTGAGTTGCTTCGGGTCGAAGCGCACGGCCTCGAGCGAGCCGTTCGTCAGCGCGTAGACCAGATGGCCCGCCGAGTAGCGTACCTGCACGACGTCCACGTTCACGAGCGGCGTCGTCTCGCCGGTCGAGAGGTCGCGCAGGAGAATCGGTCCCGCCGACGCACCGAACGGACGGCTGAGGACCAGCATCTGCCGGTCGCCCGGCAGGACGTCCATCGGCACGAGCGAGATCTCCCCGCGGCCGGGTGGACGCGTGATGGCATCGTCGGGGCCGATGCGTCGCAGTCCCAGATCCGTGCTCTTGCTGCTGCCGAACCAGATCGCGCCGTCGGAGGCCCACACCACGTCCGGGTCGTCCACTTCTCGCGGCAGCGCGCGGCCGTTGCCCCCGTCGAGCGGGATCCGATAGTAGGCGCGCGTCCCCTCGAGATAGCCCACGAACTCCGAGCCGTCCTTCGACACCGCGTAGCCGGCGAGGAAGGGCGGCACCCCCGGGACCTTCGCCGCCTGCTCCGACGCCAGGTCGCGACGGACGGTGACGTTCGCGCCGTCGATCAACGCGGTGTAGAGCAGCGTGGCGCCGTCGGGCGTGATCGCGATCTGGCGCTGGAGGGCGGTGCTGGAGCCGCCCAGCTCGGGCGTGAGGACGGCGAGGCGCGAGGGCAGCGGCGCGATGACGTGCGGAGCAGGACGGAACCAGGCGCCGATCGCGGCGAGCCCGGCGACCGCCGCGGCGGCCGGCCACAGGTACCGGGTGCGTCCCCGCGCGTGCGCGCTCCGCAGCGCGCGGGTGCGCGCGGGCAGATTCCCCGCGGAGCCGAGCGCCGTCGCGAAGTCGGCCGCACTGGCGAAGCGGTCGGCGGGCAGCTTGGCGAGGGCGGTAAGAACGGCATCCTCGACGCCCTCGGGCACCGTCTCCCGCAGCCGCGAGGGCGGTACCGGCTTCTCGGTCATCGCCTTCGCGACGATGGCCTGTGCGGTGCTGCCGGTGAACGGCGGATCGCCGACCAGCATCTCGTAGGTCATGGCGCCGAGCGCATAGACGTCGCTCTTCGACGTGATCTCGCGCTCCCCCATCGCCTGCTCGGGGCTCATGTAGTGCGGCGTGCCGAGGGACATGCCGGTCTGCGTCATCCGGTCGCCGCCGGCCTTGCTCGCGGCTAGCGCGATGCCAAAATCGGCCACGAGCGCCTTGCCGTCGTGCAGCAGGATGTTCTCGGGCTTGATGTCGCGGTGCACCACGCCGCGCTTGTGGGCGTAGTCGAGCGCGCTCGCGACCTCCCGGGCAACGCGGATCGCGTCCGCGACAGGGAGCTGCTTCTCTCG
>JBJMOZ010000255.1:0-2729 GCA_045803465.1 Gemmatimonadales bacterium
GCCTCGACCTGACCCTCGCGCAGCGCTACCGCGCCGAGTTCCCGATCTTCGCCCACGCGAACTACCTGAACAGCTGTTCGCTGGGGGCCTTGTCTCGCCGCTCGCGTGCCCGGGTCAACGAGCACCTCGACCACTGGGAGCGCCGCGGCGCCTCGGCGTGGTACGAGACATGGTGGGGCGCGCTCGCCGACCTGCGCGCCGCCTATGGCCGGGTCGTCGGCGCGCCCGCCGGCACCATCGCCCTGCA
This sequence comes from Gemmatimonadales bacterium, assembly GCA_045803465.1. Lineage (GTDB taxonomy): Bacteria > Gemmatimonadota > Gemmatimonadetes > Gemmatimonadales > GWC2-71-9 > JAGGAG01. Next base: position 248 of record JBJMOZ010000255.1, read on the forward strand.
CCCGAACATCTCCGGCGCGCTCGGCGCCGTCGCCGAATCCTTGGACTACACCCGGCGTCCGAAGGTGATCGTCACGTCGCTCGACTTTCCCACCATCGCCTATCAGTGGCTGGCGAAGGTGCCATCGGGCGTGCAGGTGGAGCTGCTGCAGAGCCCCGATGGCATCCGCGTGCCGCTCGAGATGTACGAGCGCGCTGTCGACGAGCGCACCGCGCTGGTGGCCACGAGTCACGTCTTCTTCACCAGCGGCGCCATCCAGGACGCGGCCGCCATCGCCGCGATCGCTCACCGGAAGGGCGCCCGCTGCCTAATCGACGGCTATCAGGCCGCGGGGCAGCTGCCGGTGGACGTCGTGGCGCTCGACGTCGATTTCTACGCCAGCGGCGGGCTCAAGTGGCTCCTCGGCGGCACCGGCGTCGCGTTCCTGTATGCGCGCACCGACCTGGTGGCGGGCCTGGCGCCGCGCACGGCGGGCTGGTTCGCGCACCGCGAGCAGTTCCGCTTCGACCCGTCGGCGCTCGAGCTGCACGACGACGCGCGCCGCCTCGAGGCCGGCACGCCCGCCCTCATGCCCGTCTACGCGCAGCTTGGCGGGCTCGAGATCATCGAGGAGATCGGCGTCGCCGACATCCGCCGCGAGACGATGGCCCTCGCCGAGGACCTCATCGAGGGCGCCCGCGAGTGCGGTCTCCGCCCGAAGGTGGCGCCCGATGCCCGCGAACGGAGTGCCATCGTCATGCTGCCGCACGCCGACCCGCATGCCGTGGTGAAGCGGCTCGCCGACGCGGGCATCATCACCGACGCGCGACCGGGCCACGTGCGGGTCTCCCCCTACTTCTACAACGTGCCCGACGACCACCGGGCGCTCCTGGAGCATCTCGCGTCATGACCATCGGCCCCATGCCCACGCCGCCGCCTCAGCGACTGAACACGCCCACGGTGCCCGGCACGGAGGACGAGCAGCTGCTGCAGAGCGTGCCCTCGCCGCTGGAACGGGCGCAGGCGGTGCAGGTCAGCGATTCGTGGCGGGTGCTCCGCATCATGGGCGAGTTCGTGTGGGGGTTCGACAACCTCGCCGACGTGGTGAATGCCGTCTGCATCTTCGGCTCCGCCCGCACCCGGCCGGGCGACAAGTACTACGAGGCGGCGACGCAGCTCGGACGACTCCTCGCCGAGGCCGGCATCCCGGTCATCACGGGCGGCGGGCCGGGGATCATGGAAGCGGCCAACAAGGGGGCGGTGGAAGGCGGAGGCTTGAGCATCGGCTGCAACATCGAACTGCCCTTCGAGCAGCGCGGCAACGACTACGCCAACCGTCCGCTCTACTTCAAGTTCTTCTTCGTCCGCAAGACGATGTTCGTGAAGTACTCCACCGCGTTCGTCGTCATGCCGGGCGGCTACGGCACACTCGACGAGCTGTTCGAGGCGCTCACCCTGATCCAGACCGGCAAGGTGAGCGGGTTCCCCGTGATCCTCTTCGGGAAGAGCTACTGGCAGGGCCTGGTGGACTGGCTCAAGAACACCGTCGGCGAGGCGCGCAACCTCAATCCGGAAGACCTCGACCTCTTCCACGTCACCGACGATCCTCAGGAGGCGCTGCAGATCGTCCTGCGCGCCCGCGACAGTCATCGATGATCTCCATCCACTCCGCACGCTGGAGCGAGGCATGACCCGTCCGTCCGCACCGTACCTGCGTGGCCAGCGCATCGACCCGAAGGGCCTCACCGGCAAGGAGTCGATCGCCGAGCTGGTCGACAACGCCTTCCTCGCGTACAACGCGGGCCGGTTGAAGGAGGGCTGCCTGCTCTTCACGCAGCGCATGCTCCTCCCCGACACCACCGTGGGCATGAGCCTCACCGGCGCGATGACGCCGGCCGGCATCGGCATGAGCTGCCTGATCCCGCTCATGGAGGCGGGGTTCGTGGACTGGATCATCTCCACGGGCGCCAACCTGTACCACGACGCGCACTTCGCGCTGGGCCTGGCGCTGCATCGCGGCCGCCACGACGCGGACGACGTGGAGCTGCGCGACAAGGGCGTCGTGCGCATCTACGACATCTTCTTCGACTACGACGTGCTGCTGTCCACCGACGCCTTCGTGCGCGAGGTGTCGGCGCGCGACGAGTTCCAGCGCGCCATGAGCAGCGCCGAGTATCACTACCTGCTCGGCGGCTACCTGCGCGAGCGCGAGAAGGCGCTCGGCCTGTCCAAGCGCTCCGTGCTGTCCACCGCCCACGAGCTTGCGGTGCCGATCTACACCAGCTCGCCCGGCGACAGCTCCATCGGCATGAACGTCGCCGAACAGGCGCTCGCGGGCAGCAAGCTGCGGTTCGACGTGAGCGCCGACGTGAACGAGACGGCGGCCATCGTGCTCGAGGCCAAGCGCACCGGCGGGCGGAGCGGCGTGCTGATCGTGGGCGGCGGCAGCCCGAAGAACTTCATCCTGCAGACCGAGCCGCAGATCCAGGAAGTGCTCGGCATC
>JBJMOZ010000176.1:0-5672 GCA_045803465.1 Gemmatimonadales bacterium
TGGAGGAGTGTTCGGCGACGGTTCGTAGCCCGTCCGGGACACGACGAGGGGCGCGGACACCCGCGCCCTTCGTCTCCGGCTGTCCTTCGAGCTCATGGCGTAGCCGCGCGTGCGAGGAAATTCAGTGTCGCCGCGCTCAGATGATTTCGTACGCCAGCAGGATGCCGACGGCCACCATCAGCGTGAGGCACAGCAGGAAGAGCACGTCCGCGATGCGTTCGAGACGCTTCCGACGCTCGGCCGAGCCGGCGCGAAGCGCGAGGTACGCCACGATGCTCGTCACGAGAAACCCGAGCGCGTTCAACGCGAGCACGTCGTCGGCGGCTGCGCTGACGGCGCGATTCTGTCCGATGAGCCGGATGAGTCCGATGCCCGTCAGGCAGATCCCGACCTGCGTCGCCGCCACCTGCATCACGATCATGCCGACCTCGCGGTCGATGGGCGACTCGCGCCGCTCGGGCGGGGTCTCGGGTATCGATTCGTGGGCCATGTCGGCGGTGGAGAGGGAACGGGACGTACTGCGAGCTTCAGGAAATCTTCACCATTGTACCTCTAGTCTGCGTGCAACGTCAGTAGAGGGAGGGTCCATGTACCGGTCGATACTCGTGCCGCTCGACGGCTCCACCTTCGCCGAACAAGCGCTGCCCGTGGCGGCCGACATCGCTGCGCGCGCGAAGGCCACGCTGCATCTCGTGCTGGTGCATCAGGCGACGGCGGTCGTGGCCGGTCCCGGCGAGCCGGTCGTGCTCGATCCCGGCATCGACGAGCGGCGGCGCGGCGAGGAAGGTGGCTACCTGGCCAGGCTGCAGGGCCTCGTCGCGCACGGTGACGCGGTGCAGGTCGTGTCGCAGGTCATCGAGGGCCCCGTGGCCGATGCGGTGGCGCACTATGCGCACGCCCATGCAGTGGATCTCGTCGTGATGACCACGCACGGCCGCGGCGTCTTCAGCCGCTTCTGGCTGGGCAGCGTGGCCGATCGCCTCGTGAGGCAGCTCGAGCAGCCGCTCCTGCTGCTTCGACCCCAGCCGTCGGGCGGAGCGCCACGCGCGCTGGGGTTCGGAAGGATCCTGCTCATGCTCGACGGATCACCGCATGCGGAAGCGATGATCGATCCCTCGGTGCAGCTCGCGCACACGTTCGGCGGCGAGCTGACGCTGGTACGCGTCGTGGAACGGCTCGCCCCCATCTGGCTGCCGCTGCCGGGCGTCGCGCCGGTGCCGGACACCGACGCCATGGCGCATCGTCAGCTCGAGGCCACGCGGTACCTGCACGAAGTGGCGAACCGGCTGCGGGTGCGCGGCGTGCCGGCGCGCACGGCCGTCGAGGTCGCGCCCGACCCGGTGAGCGGCATCACCGAGTTCGCTGAGCGCGAACGCATGGACGTCATCGCCCTTGCCACCCACGGCCACGGTGGACCGGTGCGCTTCCTTCTGGGCTCGGTGGCCGACAAGCTGGTGCGGAGCGCGACATTGCCGCTGCTGGTCTGGCGGCCCCGGCTGCGCGAGAAGGCGCAGGATCCGGTCATCGCCCTGAACGCGGTGCCGGTGTCGGGCACCTGGTAGCGCGGTCGAGTGGCGCCCCTTGCCGCGACTGGCCGCGCCACGTAACTTTATATCGCAAAGTAGTTGGCAGCAAGAATGACGGACTTCGCGGGAGATAGCCATGTCGGGTGCGGACAGGTTCAGGCCGTTGCGTGGCGCGATGGGCAACGCGCTGCTGTGGGGACTCGGCTGGTTCTTCGCTGGGTTCGCCGTGTTCCTCACCCTGCGATTGGCCGGCATGGCCCCTCGCGCCTCCTTGGCGGACGGGCTCGGCCTCGCCATCAAGACGGGGTTCTGGGGCGGCCTCGCCGGGGCAGTCTTCTCCAGCGTCATCCGGCTCGCCTATCGCGGGCGACGCCTATCGGAGATCAGCTGGGTGCGCTTCGGGATCGTCGGAGGGCTCGTGACCGGCGTGTTCGTGCCGGTCGCGCTGCAGGCGCTGAACGTGCTCTTCGGGGACGGGCCGATCGCGTGGCACCTGGTGCTCGATGACGGCCTCTGGACCGCGGTGTTCGGTGCCGCGGCAGCCGGCAGCTCGCTCAAGCTTGCCCAGCGCGTGGAGCGCGCCCAGCTGCCCAGCGGCGAAGCGTGAGCTAGCGGAGGCTCACGCCGACTGCGCGGTCCGGACCTGGGGCGTCTCCTTCGATGCCTTCAGCTGGCGCAGCGAGAAGCCGACCCCGCGCACCGTCTGGATCAGCTGGCCACCGCACGCGAGCAGCAGCTTGCGGCGCAGGTTGCCGACGTGCACGTCGACCACGTTGCTCTCCGGATCGAAGTGCATGTCCCACACCTTCTCCAGCAGCTGCGTCCGGCGCACCACTTCCTCCGGGTGCAGCAGGAAATACTCGAGCAGCTGGAACTCCTTCGGCGTGAGGTCGAGCGGCTTCTCGTTCGCCATGGCGACGTGACGCAGCCGGTCGAGCGTGAGCGGCCCGTAGCGCAGGATCTCCAGGCGCTCGGCGCCGCCGCGGCGGACCAGTGCCCGGATGCGGGCCAGCAACTCGTCGAACCGGAACGGCTTCGAGAGGTAGTCGTCGGCGCCGCTGTCGAGGCCCCGGACGATGTCCTCCACGGCGTCGCGCGAGGTCAGCATCAGGATGGGCGTGTTGCGCCCTTCCCGCCGAAGCTCCTGCGCCACCTGGAAGCCGTTCTTCTTGGGCAGCACGACGTCGAGCAGCACCACGTCGTACTGGTAGACGTGCGCGAGCATCGTGGCTTCCTCGCCGTCGGCGGCGATGTCCACGACGTAGCCTTCTTCACGAAGACCCTGCTCGATGAATCCCGCGACCTTCCGGTCGTCCTCGACCACGAGAACCTTCATCGCCCCGTGCCCTCAGTTGAATGGTTCGGGTGCAATGTGACCTGCGTCGGGTGAAGGCTCCCCAAACCAATTATGAAGCCGTCTTTAAGATGAGGGATCCTGGGGCAGGCGCAAGACGAACCGGCCGCCGCCGCCGGGGTTGGCCTCGGCGTAGAGCTCGCCGTCGAGGAGGCGGGCGAGGCGGCGAGAGAGGGGGAGGCCCAGGCCCATGCCCCGGGCCTCCTCGCCGGCCTTGGTGACGTAGATGTCGAAGATGGACTCGAGCTCGGTGACGGGCACGCCCGGGCCGTCGTCCTCGACCTGGTAGATCACCCAGCCGCCGTCGGCCCAGATGCGGATGCGAACGCTCGAGGCGGTCGGCGCGTGGCGGACGGCGTTGTTGAGCACGTTGCCGAGGATCTGCTCGACGCGCATCGAGTCGGTATGCAGTGTGATCGACCGGTCTTCGGCGATCACGTCGATGCCGATCTCGCGCGCCACCGCCGCCGGCGTCACATGGCGCACCGCGCGGCGCGCCACCGCCACCGGGTCGAGCGACTGCACGTTGGGCTTGAGGCGATGCTCGTCGAGCCGGCTGAGGTCGAGCAGGTCGTTGATGAGTGAAGCGGCCTGGCTCGCCGAATCGAGCACCTCGTAGGCAGCGCGAGGTACCTCTCCCGGATCCTTGCGACGCACGAGCATCTCGGCCCAGCCATACACTCCCGCGATGGCGTTGCGGAGCTCGTGGTTGATCATCGCGAAGAAGCGCTCGCGTGCCCGCTGCAGCTGCTGCACCTCGTCGAGGAGTCGTGCCGACTCGCCGTGCAGCCGCGCGTTCTCGACCGCCGCCGCCGCCTGTGCCGCCAGCAGGAGTGCGATGTACTCGTCCTCCTCGGTGAAGTGCCCACCCCCGAGCTTCTCGGTGAGATACAGATTCCCGAAGACGCCCCGGCGGCCGATGATCGGCACGCCGAGGAACGAGTGCATCGGCGGATGGTGGGGCGGGAAGCCGAACGAGTCGGGGTGCTTCGAGAGGTCGGGGAGGCGCACCACGGTGGCTTCGCGGATCACCAGGCCCAGGATGCCGTGCCCCTTCGGCAGTGGGCCGATCTTCGCGCGCTCCTCGGCCGTCAGGCCGGTCGTGGTGAAGCTCTCGAGCAGGCGCCCGTCCTGCGCGAGCACGCCGAGCGCGGCGTAGCGCGCCCCGATGAGATCCACCGCGATCTCGGTGACCTTCTGCAACAGGTGGTCGAGCGACACTTCCGTGGCGAGCATGAGGCTCGCCGAGAGCAATCGCTCGAGTCGGACCTGGGCGCTCGGCTTGAGGTTGTCGCTCATGTCGAAAAGTTAGGCGCGCCTGGACCGCGCGGCGAGGGGCTGCGGCGAGATCTTCGGCACGCCTTCACGGTGGCTTCAGGATGCGGATGCAAGAGTGCAATCCATGAAAGTTTCGGTGCGATGACCAGGATCGTGGTCGCCACGACGCTCATGGACGACTGTCGCCTCCCGCTTCGGACGGCGGCCGAGTTGGCGACGCGTCTGGGCGGCGAGCTCGCCGTGCTCGGTTTCGTGCCGGAGCTGGTGCCTGGCGCCGCGGCATGGCCGGGCCATCCCGCACTGGAGCAGGTGCGGGCATGGGTGGCGTCCGCGCTGTCCGGCGACTCGCCCATGCCGCGCGTTGCGGCGCGTGGCGGACTGCCCGGCGTCGAGATGCCCCGGTTCGCCGACGAGGACAACGCCGACCTGCTCGTCGTCGGCCGGTGCGAGGCCGGGGGTGCGGGCACGCTGGCGGATGCCGTGCTGCGGCGCAGCCGGAAGCCGTGCCTCGTGCTGCCGTGCGAGTGGGAGCGGCTCGACCCCATCGTCGTGGCGCTCGACGGCTCGGAGCGCGGATTCCAGGTGCACGAGGCCGCCAGCGGGATCGCCGGTCGCATGCAGGTGCCCATACACACCGTCACCGTGGAGCACGCAGGTGCCGATGCGGCGGCGGCCGGCCCGAGCGGTCGGAGTCTGCGCCTGCTGACTCGGGTGCAGGCGCTCGCGGGCAGGAACCGTGGCGCGGCCGCCCTGCGACTCGCGCCTCCGGCGCTGCACATCCGCGCGGGCGACGTGGTGCGCGAGCTGCTCGCGGAGGTGGCCGAGGTCGGTGCGGGCATGCTGGCCGTCGGTTGGCGCTGGGGCGGGCCATCCGACCGCGTTCCCGCCGGCAGCGTGGGTCGCCGCCTCGCGCTCGAGGCACCCTGCGGCGTTCTCGCCGTTCCGCTGTAAGGAGATCATATGAGCATCGTCTCGTGGGAGCTCGACCGTGACCTCGCATGCGAAAGCACGCTGCTGCCCATCCTGCGCCGGTTGCACGACGGGTGGCTGACGGAGGTGCGCGCCGAGCTGGGCGCCGCGCTCATGCCCGAGGCCACCTCGTGGCAACGCTTCTCCGCCATTCGCTACCTCGACACGGTGTTCCGGCTCCGGCTGCAGCGCGAGGCCGATGCGGTGGATGCGGTCGCCTATCTGGCTGCCCCGCGCCATGGCACGACCCTCATGGCCACGGCCCAGATGCTCGACCTCCTGCGCGTCGAGATCGGCGAGCTCTCGCAGCTGCCGGCGAGCCAGCAACTCGTGCCGACCCTGCTGCATGCCTTCCTGCAGAGGCTCGAGCACTGGTGCGCCGACATCGAGGTCGCGCTGGGATGGATTCGACGCGACACGCTCGCGCCTCGGCCGCTGGAGATGTTCCTCTTCGTGAGCGACGACCTCGCCATGGCCTCGCGCGACTGAGGGCGGGGTCTCCGTGGGCTTGCGACGCCGCCTCCCGGGGCGGCGTCGCGCGTTTG
>JBJMOZ010000219.1:0-4776 GCA_045803465.1 Gemmatimonadales bacterium
CGGCATGTCGCGTCTCCGAACGGGATCAGGCGCCGCGCGACTCGAGCAGCGCGAAGAGTTCGTCGGGCGAGGCAAGCCCGGCGAGCTTCTCGGGAATGTCGGCTTCCTTGGCGAACTGCGCGATGCGGCCGAGGACCGGCAGGTACTGATTGGAGACCTCGATGGGCGGCGCGACGATCAGGAAGACGTGATGCACGGGCCGGTTGTCGATGGCCTGCCACTCCACGCCGCTGGGCTGGCGCCCAACGGCGAGCTTCAGCCGCGGGGCCACCAGCGAGCGGCAGTGCGGCAGCGCGAGCCCGCGTCCGACGCCGGTCGACCCCAGGTTCTCGCGTCGGCGCAGGATGCGCAGCAGCGTCGCCGACGATCGCTCGTCGAAGCCGATCAGTCGCACCATCTCCTCGAGCACGGCGTCACGCGTCGTACCCTGGAGTTCGAGATTCACCGCGTCGCGCGCGATGAAGTCGCTGAGGCGCATGGAGTGCAGCCGGTTGAGGTGGCGGCAAGCTACCCCGGCGTTTCCCCGAGTGTCAATCGAGTGTCGATGCGTTCAGGCGGGGTCGAAGCCGCCAAGCTTCTCGCGCGCGCCGTCGATGCTGTCGATGTCCAGGACGAGGCACTCGAGCAGCCCCGTCTCGATGTCGTATACGAGGCCGTTGAGCACGAGCGGACGGCCATCGCGCCAGGCGTCGCGCACCGTGGGGTTGAGCGCCAGCTTGTAGATCTGCAGCAGCACGTTGTAGCGAACGAGCCGGTCGATCCGCGCCTCGTCCGAGGGAAGCGCGCTCAGCTCGTCCCGGTACCGCAGCCACAGCATCCGGAGGCTTCCCAGCCAGTGATCCACGAGCCCGTGGTGCGGCTCGGCCGTTGCGGCCCGGACGCCGCCGCACGCGGTGTGGCCGGTGACCAGGATCTGCTGCACCCCCAGCGCGTCGACGGCGTAGGCGATCACCGACTGCGCGCTCAGGTCGGCGCCGTGCACCTGGTTGGCGATGTTGCGATGCACGAACATCTCGCCCGGGCTCACGCCCGTGATGTTCTCGATCGGCACGCGGCTGTCCGCGCACCCGATGAGCAGCGCGGCCGGTCTCTGGCCGTCGGAATGGCGCGAGAAGAACGATGGGTCCTTCGACTTCATCTCCGTCGCCCACTGACGGTTGTAGTCGAGCATCTGGGCCAGCGACTTCATGGGGCCATCCGGATCGGGGAGGGGAACGCGATGTCCGGGCGAGGTTACGCCCGGGTCGGCCCGCCGTCAAGCGGACGTTGCCCCCATCCTCGTTCTCCAAGTATTTTGGGCGCATGAAGTTGCCCTATCACTCCGCCCACGATTTCGCCCTCATCCTCGCCCCGATGGCCGGGGTGTCCGAGGGGCCGTTCCGGCAGATCTGCCGGACGCATGGGGCGGACGTGCTCGTCACCGAGTTTCTCTCGTCCGAGGCGATCCGCCGCCGCATCGGCAGCGTGCTCCAAGGCGCGGAATTCGAGGAGCACGAGCGGCCCATCGGCATCCAGATCTACGGTGCGGACGCGAACGCGATGGCGGAGGCGGCGGCACTCGTCACCGAGCACTACGCGCCCGAGTTCATCGACATCAACTTCGGCTGCCCGGTGAAGAAGGTGGTGCAGCGGAACGGCGGTTCCGGATGCCTGCGCGACATGGCGCTGGTGCAGCGGATCATCCGGGCCGTCATCGGCGCCACCCACCTGCCCGTCACGGTCAAGACGCGCAGCGGGTGGAACGAGGACACCCGCGACCCCGTGGGCATCGCGCGCCGCATGCAGGATGCCGGTGCCCGTGCGTTCACGCTGCATGCGCGCACCCGCACCCAGATGTTCGGCGGACACGCCGACTGGGACGAGATCGCCCGCGTGGTCGAGGCGCTCGACATTCCCGTCATCGGCAACGGTGACATCGGCTCGGCCGACGACGTCGTGCGCCTGAAGGCGCACACCGGCTGTGCCGGCGCCATGATCGGGCGCGGGGCGTTCGGCAACCCGTGGATCTTCCGCGACGCACAGGCCCTGCTGGCGGGACGTCCGCGACCGGCCGCGCCCGAAGCCCCCGAGCGCTTCGGCGTCGCGCTCGAGCACGCTCGCCTCGCCATCCGCCTGCAGGGCGACACGCGCAAGACGATGGTCGAGTTCCGGAAGCACCTCGGCTGGTACACTCGCGGGCTGCACGGCGCGGGCGAGCTGCGCCAGCGGCTCTTCCAGGTCGAGCGGCTTGCGGACGCGGAGTCCATCTTCCTCTCCTACCTCGAGCGCGCCGAGCCGCTCGTCCGGGTGGCGTGAGCCCCGAGCAGCTGCAGTCGATCCTCTCCGATGTGGCGGCCGGGCGGCTCGAGCCCGCCGCCGCGCTCGAGAGGCTGCGGCATTTTCCGGTCGAGCGCCTGCCGTTCGCCACCCTCGATCATCATCGCCAGTTGCGCCAAGGGCAGCCCGAGGTCGTCTTCTGCGAGGGCAAGACGGACGAGCAGGTCGAGGAGATCTGCGCCCGCTTCGCCGCCAGTGCCGGCACCTTCATCGGCACGCGCGTGCGCGACAGTCAGGCGGCACGGCTCGCCGCGCGCTTTCCCCGACTCGAATGGAACGCGCTGGGCCGCGTCGCGTGGCTGCCGCCGGACCCGCGACCGGAGCCGACCGGCAAGCTCGTGCTGGTCATCTCCGCCGGCACGAGCGACCTGCCGGTGTCGGAGGAGGCGGCCACCGTCGCCACCGCCATCGGGCTTCGCGTCGAGCGACTCACCGATGTGGGCGTCGCCGGTCTGCACCGCCTGTTGTCGCAGGCGGAGCGACTGCACGAGGCGGGCGTGGTCATCTGCGCGGCCGGGATGGAGGGCGCACTGCCAAGCGTGGTCGGCGGCCTGGTGCGTTGCCCCGTCATCGCGGTGCCGACGAGCGTCGGCTACGGGGCGAGCTTCGGCGGCCTGGCGGCGCTGCTCGCGATGCTCAACAGCTGCGCGGCGGGCGTGACGGTGGTCAACATCGACAATGGCTTCGGCGCCGCCGTGGCCGCGAGCCGGATCCTCCGCGGATGAGCGTCCGCGTCATCCGCGAGGGGGACGGCCACTGCCGGTGGGTGGACGTGGTGGAGCCGACCGTCGAGGAGCTGCGCGACGTGGCGCGGAAGTTCGGGCTGCACTCCACCTCCGTGCGCGACTGCCTCGACCCCGAGCACCTGCCCAAGTTCGAGCGCTTTCCCAAGAACCTGTTCGTGATCCTGCGCGTGTTCGACATCGAATCCGCCGAGGACTGCTCCACGGTGCACGAGCTGACGCGCAAGCTGGCGCTCTTCATCGGTGCGGACTTCGTGGTGACCATTCACCGCAAGGAACTCCCGTTCATGGCCCCGATCAGGGAGCGCTGGAAGCGCGGGCGAAACGGGGAGGGAGAGGGGCCGGACGCACAGGCGCAGCACCTCGCGCTCGACATCGTCACCGCGGGCCTCGCCACCTACGAGCCGCCGCTGGAAAAGATCGAGGAGGGCATCGACCAGTTCGAGGACGCGCTCTTCCGCAGCCAGCAGGACGTGGACGACCTGCTCAAGCTCTACCAGCTGCGCCGCCGGGCCACGGTGATCAAGCGCATGCTCTGGCGCTCGCACGAAATGCTGCAGCGCATCACGCCCACCGTGGACGCGATGCTGCCGAACTACACCGACGTGCGCGAGCAGGCGGAAGGGCTGCACTTCTACGCCGACGAGCTCACGGACTACGCCACGAACCTCACGAGCCTGCAGCTCGCCCTCGCCTCGCAGAAGACGAACCAGGTGATGCGCATCCTCACCGTGTTCTCGGCGTTCTTCCTGCCGCTCACCTTCATCGTGGGCGTGTACGGGATGAACTTCACGCACATGCCGGAGCTGCCGTGGCGCTACGGCTACGCGATGTCGTGGTTCGTGATGCTGGCGGTGACGCTCGCCATCTGGCTCTGGTTCCGGAGACGCGGATGGCTCACGTTCTAGGGTTCCTCGCCGCGGCCTTCGCCGGCGCGGTGGTGGGCTGGCTCGCCGCACGCCGGCGGGCGGTGTCCCCCAGGCCGGGCCTCGCGCCCGGCCTCATCGTTTCCGACGCCTCGCTCGACTGGTTGCGAAGCGCCATCGGCGCGCGCGCGGTGTGGGCGCTCGCGCCGGCTGCGGAGAGCGCGCCGGCCGAGCGGCTGGTCGCGGGTGAGCCATCGCTCGCGGGCGCCGAGCTCGCGGCGCTCGAGCACCGGCTGGTCGAGGCCCAGCGCCACGCGCGATGTTCGGTGGAACGGTTGGACACTGGCACGCTCGTGCTGCGCGCGCGGCACGGCGCGGTGACGGCCGCGTTGCTCGCCCTGCCGACGGACGCGAATGCCCTGGACCGTGCCGCGGTGGAGCTCGAACGCTTGCTGGACGCCCTCGAGCGGCGTCCACGTCTCACCGCGATGGCGCGCGCCGAGCAGAATCCTGGCCACCTCGAGTCGCCCGGCACCGTGGCGAATCGGCTCGCGTTCGAGCTCGAAGCGCTGACCGGGGGTGATGTGATCGTCGCCGTGGTGTTGCCGACGGGCGTGACGGTGGTCGGACTGGGCGGGGCCGCGGACAGCCGGCTCAATGGAGCCGTGGCGCCGCCCGAGACGCCACTCGCGCGGCTGATGCGCGAATCTCCTGAGCTCGTGCACACCGACGAGCCGCCGCTCGGCCGCAGCGTCGCGGACCGACGCCGCCAGGATCGTCCCGCCGTGTTGCTCGCGATGGACCACGGGGGCCAGCGGCTCGGTGGCGTAGTCATCTGGCCACGGGGAGGG
>JBJMOZ010000268.1:0-11157 GCA_045803465.1 Gemmatimonadales bacterium
TAGCCCATCGGCACGCCGAAGCGCTGCGTGTTGCCGACGGCGATGTCCGCGCCCCATTCGCCGGGCGGGGTGAGCAGCGTGAGCGCGAGCAGGTCGGTGGCGCACGTCACGAGCGCCTTCGCCGCATGCGCCTTGGCGCACAGCGGGCGGAAGTCGCGCAGCGCGCCGTCGGTGCCCGGGTACTGCACCAGGCAGCCCACCACGCCGGGCACGAACTCGAACTGCTCCACCGACTGCACCTTCACGGCGACGCCGCGCGCTTCGGCGCGCGTGATCACCACCGCCACCGTCTGCGGATGGCAGTCGGCATCGACGAGATAGACGGGATGGTCGTGCCGCGGCGCCACCGCGAGCGTGAGCGCCATCGCCTCGGCGGCCGCGGTGGCCTCATCGAGCAGCGATGCGTTCGCCACCGGGAGGGCCGTGAGGTCCACCACCATCGTCTGGAAGTTGAGCAGCGCCTCGAGCCGGCCCTGGGCGATCTCGGCCTGGTAGGGCGTGTACGCCGTGTACCAGCCGGGATTCTCGAGGATGTTGCGCTGGATCACCTGCGGCACGAAGGTGCCGTAGTAGCCCATGCCGATGTGCGAACGGAAGATCTGGTTCTGCTCGGCCATGCCGCGCAGCGCCTGCAGCACTTCGCGCTCGCCACGGCCCGGCGGAAGCTCGAGCGGGCGGCGGAGGCGAATGTCCTCCGGCACCACGGCGTCGATGAGCGCGTCGAGCGAGGCGTAGCCCAGGAAGGCCGCCATCTCCTCGACGTCCTCCTTCCGCGGGCCGATGTGGCGGTAGGCGAAGTGCCGGGGGTGCAGCACCTCGAACGAGGGCATGTCGTGGGCGGGCATCCCGCCCAGCACGGTCTCGGTGTCGGGACCAGGCTGTTGCGTTGCGGTCATGGAAGCGTGCGGCTCCGGCTCGTGAAAAGAAGCACAAGGGAAAAGCAAACGCCCCGACCTGCGCAGGCCGGGGCGGACGTGAGAATCGGGTTCATGCAGACTCCTTCGGACCTGCTACTCACCGATATGCGCGCGATAGTCGGCGGCGGGGAGCAGGCGGTCGTAGGAGGCGGGATCGCTGGGCCGGAGCTTGATCATCCAGCCGTCGCCGTACGGGTCGCGATTGACGAGGCCTGGATCGGCATCGAGCGCGTCGTTGATGGCCACGATCTCGCCGGACACCGGACAGTAGAGGTCGGAGACGGCCTTGACGGCCTCGACCACGCCGAACGCCTGGTGCTCTTCATACTTCTCGCCGGTCTTCGGGAGGTTCACGAAGACCACGTCGCCCAGTTCGCCCTGCGCGTAGTCGGTGATCCCGATGATGTACAGGCCGTTGTCGTCGAGCATGACGTATTCGTGTTCTTCGGTATAGCGCAGGTTCTCGAGAACGTCGGACACGCGCCCTCCCGGGATCGCAAACGGTGAGTGATCGGCGCGGGGATACTAGGTCCCGGCGCAGGTGAAATCAAGCGCGGACGCGGGCCTTCAGGGCGGTCCAGACCTCACGGGCCCGGCTCTCCAGCGTGGCGAGGTCGGCGTCGTTGTCGATGACGAAGGTGGCACGGCCGCGCTTCAGCTCGCTGGGCATCTGGGCCGCGATGAGCCGGTCGGCCTCGCGCGGCGGCAGGCCACTGCGCTCGAAGAGCCGCTGGCGCCGCAGGTCGACGGGGGCATCCACCAGTACCACGGCGTCGAAGGCGTCCGGGTCGGCCACCTCGAACAGCAGCGGAATGTCCGTCACGACGATCTTCGCCCCGCTCTCGCGCAACCGGGCCACGCGCGCCTCGCGCAATCTCAGCACGGCCGGGTGCACGAGCGCGTTGAGCTCGGCGAGCGCCTGCGGATCGGCGAGGACCCGTGAGCGCAACTGGGCGCGGTCGAGGGAGCCGTCGGGCCGGAGCACGTTCGTGCCGAAGTGCCGTGCGATGGCCAGCAGGACCGGCGTGCCCGGTGCCTGCACCTCGCGCACGAGCTGATCGGCATCGATGACCTCCGCACCCCATTGCGCGAACAGCGACGCGACCGTGGACTTGCCCGAGGCGACGTTGCCGGTGAGCGCGATATTCAGCATGAAGGAAGGATAGCGCGCGCTTCCGGCGGCGCTACAGCAGGCGGGTCTGGTCCTCGTCGATCCGTGGCACGCGGTGGCAGTGACGGCAGCGCGCCTCGTACGTCTCGCGTCCGCCCACCACGATCAGAGGTGCGTCCCAGCGCGCCGGCCGCCCGTCCACCAGGCGCTGGTTCCGGCACGCCTCACCGCCGCAGACGATGCAGATGGCGCGCAGCTTGTCCACCGTTTCGGCCACCGCCATCAGGTCGCCCATGGCGCCGAAGGGCTCGCCGCGGAAGTCGGTGTCGGTGCCGGCCACGATGACCCGGACGCCCCGCTGCGCGAGCAGGGTGGCCGTCGCGACGAGCTCGTGCCCGAGGAACTGGGCCTCGTCGATCGCGACGATCTCCGTGCCGGCGCGCACCTGGCGCAGGATCTCGGCGGCCGAGTCGACGGGCGCGGCCTCGAGGGCGGTGCCGTCGTGGCTGGTGACGTTGTAGATGCCGGTGTAGCGACTGTCGAGGTGCGACTTGAACACCTGTACGGCGCGACGGGCCAGCGTCGCGCGACGTACGCGGCGGATGAGCTCCTCGCTCTTGCCGCTGAACATCACGCCGCTGATGACCTCGATCCATCCGGGGCGCGTGCCGTGGTACATCGGGAGCCTCCGCGGACTCGGATGGATGGTGAGCCGCGCAATGTACGGACCGGTGACGCGCCACCGCCAGCCGTGCTTGCGGTGGCCGTGATCCGGACGTCATATTGACGCCCCGCGCCGATGAGGTCCGCCAGGCGCGTCTCCACCTCATCCTGTCGAGTCCACCCGTTGAACAAGCAGCAGCTCATCGCCGCGCTCGCCGAGCGTCAGAAGCTGACGAAGACGAAGGCGGGCGAGATCGTGGACGCGTTGTTCGCGGCGGACGGGCTCATCGCCGGTGAGCTCCGCCGGTCGGGCAAGGTGCAGATCACCGGCTTCGGCAACTTCGAGCTGCGCCGGCGGAAGGGCCGCGCCATGCGCAACCCGCGCACCGGCAAGACCACCACGCTGCCGCCGTCCGTGGCGCCTGCCTTCCGGGCCGGCAAGGCATTCAAGGAAGCCATGGAGCGCAAGCGCTCCTAGCCGCTACTCCCGGTCGCGCGGCGGGCGGCGCACTGCCGGCCGCGCCGGCCGGTCCCCACCACTCCGTGGCGGACGATCTCCGCGCGGCGCACGCTCGCCGCGGGGCGCCCCACGATCCGAGCCGCCACCCGTCCGGTCCAGCCGCGCCACCACCCGCACGCGTCGGATCGTGGTGCCCGACATCGCCTGTGCGATGCGCGCCGCGTCGGCCGCTGGGAACTCGATGAGGCAGAAGCTGTCGCGCAGCTCGATCCGACCGATCGTGTCGCGCTCCACGCGCAGCTCGCGCGTCAGCGCGCCGACGAGGTCGTTCGGCGTCACGCCGTCCTTCTTGCCGATGCTGACCCAGACCTTGGCCGTGGACGATTCGGGCGCGGCGGCACCCGTGCCCGCGCGCTTCTCGGTCGGTCCGCCACCCGTGCCCTTCCAGAGATTGAACAGCGCCGCGGCGACCCGCACCGGATCCACGCGCTCGAAGAGCGGCGCCAGCGTCTGCACTGCCGCCTGCACCGGGCCCGACTCGAGCTCGGCCAGCACCGCCGCGCGATCGTTCGCCGCCAGGCGCGCCAGCTGCTCGGCGAGCCCCGGCAGGGGCAGGGGCCGCGTCGCCGGCGCGATGCGTGCCACGTACGGCTCCGATCCCGGCGGCACGAGCAGCACCACCTCGCCGGCCGTGGCAAGCTGCGTGAGCCGCTCGAGCGTGGGCACGTCGAAGGCGAAGATGACGTCGGCGGCGGGCGCATCGCCCGTCACGAGCTGCATCGTGTCGTTGTCGAGTGGCACCGCGCGCGCGATGCTGGCGGCGTGGCTCAGGTCGGCGGCCCAGATGACGGCACGTGCCGGGTCGAGCGCGTGCAGCAGGTCGGCGAGCGCCGTCTCGCGCTGGGACCAGGCGGCGCCCACGGTGCGCACGTGCGCCTTGAGCGGCTCGGCCACCGTGCCGGCGGGCGGGCCGCCGACGACGAGTGCCTTCCGGGCGTAGCGCTCCACGACGCTCGCGCTCGCCTCGGCGTCGGTCGTGACGATGAGGCGCGGCGCGTCCTTCGGCACGTCCTGCATGAGGACGGCGAGGGCCGCGTGATCGGGATAGGCTTCGGGCTGCACGAGCAGCACCAGCGCCAGGCGGTCGGCCTTGAGAGCACCACGGGTGAGCAGATCGGAGACGGTATCAGGGGAGGCGACGAGGAAGTCCAGCGCATCGGCCTTGAGCCGGCGGAGCGGGCGGGCGGCTCCGGTGGCCGCTTCGATGCGCAGTCCGGCAGCGGCGCCGAGCGCGTGCGCCAGGCCGCCCCATTCGGCCACCTGCGACGGTGGGCAGAGTGCGAGGCCACGGGCCTCGGGCCCGAGCCGCGACAGAGCCGCTGCGAGCAGCGGAGCGGCCCCCGCCGGCGACGGCGACGTCACCAGCACCACGTTGTTGCCGCGCGCCGCGGTGGGCACGGCTTCACGCACTGCGGGCTCGTCGGCCCGCCAACCCCAGGCCTCGAGCACCTGGGCGATTTCGCCCTTGAGGTGCAACTCCGCAAAACCCGACACAGGACCCCTCGATTCTCAAATAGCGATGGAACGCACGAGCGGCGAAGCTAGCGCGACGGCTCCTGCGGGCCAAGGGCTCGAATGGCGTTGACAGCGCCCGCGCCCACGACGAACCTTCCATCTTCCCGGCCCGTCCCCAGCCCATTTCGCGAGTACGCGATGACCGATTCGCTCTCCCTGAACCTGGCCAACCTGAAGCCCTCCGAGACCGTGGCCATCAGCGCCGAGACCAAGCGCCGCAAGGCCCTCGGCGAGGACGTGCTCGATCTCAGCGTGGGCGAGCCCGACTTCGACACGCCGGCCGCGGTTCAAACGGCGGCGGTGCAGGCCATTCAGAAGGGGATGACGCGCTACCCGCCCAATATCGGCATCATCGAACTCCGCTCGGCGATCGCGCGCCACCTGTCGATGCTGTCGGGTGGCCGCCCGGTGAATGCCGACCACATCGTGGTCAGCTCGGGCTCCAAGCAGTGCCTGTTCAACATCTGCTTCACGCTCTTCGGTCCGGGCCAGCGCGTGCTCATCCCCGCGCCGGCGTGGGTGTCGTATCCGCAGATCGTGCACCTGTCGCGCGCCGAGCCGGTGCTCGTGCACGGCGACGTGGAGTGGGGCCTCAAGGTGAGCGTGAAGGATCTCGACCGGGCGTACAGCAAGAACGTGAAGGGCCTGATCCTCTGCTCGCCCAGCAACCCGACGGGCGCGGTGTATACCTTGACCGAACTCAGGGCGATCGCCGAGTGGGCCAAGGCCAACGGCGTCTGGATCATCAGCGACGAGATCTATCGCCGCATCAACTACGGGCCCGCGCCGGCGCCATCGATGCTCGACCTTCCCGACGAACTGCTCGAGCGCACCTGCGTCGTGTACGGCGCGAGCAAGGCGTATGCGATGACGGGCTGGCGCATCGGCGCCGTGCTGGCGCCGCCGCACGTGGCCAAGGCCATCGCAGCGCTGCAGTCGCACACCACCACGGGGGCCAACCATCCGGCGCAGTGGGCCGCGGCCGCAGCATTCACCGACGAGAGCGTCGAGCAGGAGGTGGTGAAGATGGTGGCCGCGTTCCGGCGCCGGCGCGACTACCTGGTCGCGCGCTTCCGCGAGGAAGCGCCCGGCGTCGAGTTCGTCGAGCCGCATGGTGCCTTCTATTTCTTCTTCCGCGTCGACGGCGTGCGCGAGGGCGAGCCGCTCTCGGGCTCGGCGTTCTGCGAGCGGCTGATGCAGGAAGGCGGCGTCGCCCTCGTGCCGGGTGCGGCCTTCGGCGACGACCGCTGGGTGCGCATGAGCTACGCCGTCTCCGACAAGGATCTCGAGGCGGCCGTCGAGCGCATCCTGAAGGTCATCAAGAGCTACGAGGCGGCACGTGCCGCATGAATCGCCGCGGCTCACCGCCGAGCCGCTTGCAGGCGCGCTGCCGGCCCTCCGGTGGCGCTGGGACGCCGAGACCGACATTCTCTCCGGCAGTTTCCGGCAGTCGCTCGAGGACGGGTTCGACGGCACCGTCGAGCTGAACGACCCCCAGGGGGCCGTGGCGGTGCTGGACATCGCCGACGGTCGCCTGGCGGGCCTGGACATCGTGGTGTGGCCGGAGGTCGAGACGTCGCGCTCGCTGGCACTGCCCTCCAGTGCGGTGTCGGGCCAGCTGGTGCTGGCCGCGCCCCGTCGCATGCGCGGCGCGGCCTCGTTCGAGGTGGAGGCGTCGCTCTCCATCCGCGCCAACCCTACCGAGACGCTCTACCACCTGCGGGTCGGCGAGTCGAAGCCGGCGCGCACCGTGCGCATCGCCGATCATCTCTACATCGAGCTCGATGCCGACGACGCGATCGCCGGCTGCTGGCTCGCCGACGTACCACCCTTTCCCGTGCTCGACGACGAGATCTGATCCAGTCGCATCCGGGCGCGCTGCGCCCTTCGCCCGCTCCCGCGCGCATCCGTGAGGCCCTCGCCCGCGTCGGCCTGACGCCAGCCACCGCACTGCCGCCCGCGAGTGCGGGGCGGGCGGAAGAGGCCACCATCCAGCCCGCGACGCTTGCGGAGGGTACGGCGCTGCAGGCCATCTGCGTGGGCGATCCGGAGCCCTGGCCCGGCACCACGGCGTTCCTCGACGGTACGCAGCGCTCCGAAGTGGTGGCCTATTGCGGCTCCGCGCCGATCCTCGTGGCCACGATCCGCGCCGCGGTGCTCGAGCGCGAGGACCGACGCCTCAAGGCGATGATCCTTCGCGAGCGGTTCCTCTGCGTAGGCCGCCGCGTCGCACTCGACGCAGCGGGCGATGCGCTCGCGGGACTCGATCGCGTCGAGATCGACGACAGCCAGACGGCGCATCCCGTGCGCGACCTCGTGCAGGCGGGACACGCCATCGACGAGGCGCGCGGCGCACTCGAGCGCGAGGCCGGCCTCGCCTATCGCATGCAGCGCGACGGCTGGCTGGTGGTGGACGGCTCGCTGGCCGAGTTCCCGGCGGCGGGTACGGACCAGCGGATGGTCGCAGTCTCGAAGAGCCACTCCACGCTTCCGTTCGATGGTGAGGAGCTCGAGCGCTACCTGCGGCTGCCGGTGGGACACCGCTCGTCGATCTTCACGCCAGCGTCGCGCCGCTTCGTCCCGGTGCGGGCGTGGGCCCTTCGACTCTGGCACTGGGAAGGGCGTGACCTGCTGCACGGCCTGGTGCGGGTCGAGGTGGCCCCGGGCGTCGGCACCACCGAGCGGGCCGACGAGCTGTCGCGCTGGATTCTCGCCGAGCGGGCGCCGGTGAGTGCACCCGACAAGCGATGGGACCGGCTGCTCTACGGCGTGCGGCGCGTGGAGGAATTCCTCCGGGCCCGCGATTGAGGGCTTAACTTGGAATCCATGCCGCCCACCACGCCCCTCATCGGTCGCGTCGTCGCCACCGAACTCAAGCCCAGCACGCCGCACCAGTTCTACTTCTGGACGCGGGAGGATGCCGCGGTGGGCATCGGAGCCATCGTGCGGGTGGAGCATGGGGAGCGCACCGTCTACGCCGTCGTCACCGACGGCTTCGCCTACGCCGACCTGAGCTCGCCGCTCTACGCCGTCATCGGCGCCGACGGCGACCCGACCCACCAGTCACTCGAGCCCACGCTCCGCACCGAGGTCCGGCTCTACAGCGCCGCGGTGCTGCGACAGTCGCCCGAGGAGCCGCTGCAGCCCGTGCCCCTGGGCGCGGTGCATCTCGCGAGCGACGGCGACGTGGAGCTTGCGCTCCGCATGGACACCTACCGCAACGCGGCGCGGCCCACGGCCATTCCGGTGGGGGTCTACGCCGCCGGCGGTCATGACGCCCCCGTCTACCTCGATTGCGATTTCCTCCTCGGCCCCGAGGCGGCCCATCTCAACATCACCGGCGTCTCCGGCCTCGCCACGAAGACGAGCGCCGTGGAGTTCCTGCTGTCGTCGATCTTCCAGACCTTCCCGGCCCATCGCGGCAGCGTGGCAGCCGTCTGCTTCAACGTGAAGGGCCCGGACCTCTGCTTCCTCGACCAGCCGTGCGGGCTCACCGACGCCGACCACGCGCTGTACGCGCGGCTGGGCCTCGCCGCCGAACCGTTCGCGAACGTGCGCTACTTCGCGCCGCACAAGGCCGACGGCGTCAACCTGAACACGCTGCGCACGCACGAGGCGCTGCAGGCCAACACCGAGCCGCTCGTCTGGGGCCTGCGGGAGGTGCTCGACTACGCGGAAGTGGTGATGAATCGCGACGACATCGACGCCAAGGCCGATGCGTTCATCGATTTCCTTGGCGATCGCGTGGTGGGCAAGGAGTTCAAGGACGAATCGCTGCGCGGCAAGCCGTTCCGGGTGGAGACGTTCGCGGATCTCGAGGAGTTCTTCCGCGCCATCTTCGACTTCATGGAGGCGATGGGGCGGGGCGGCGAGGTGTGGCGCACCCATCACATCGCCACCATCCGGAAGGTGCGCAACCGGCTCAGCAACATCAGCACTCGCGCCAAGGGCCTCGTGGTGGACGACGGCGTCGCCAACGACCTGCCGTGGCAGCAGTTCGAGGATCGCGGCGTCTACGTGGTGGACGTGGCGGGCATCGACCCGCTGGCGCAGGATCTGGTCTTCGCCCGCGTCGTCTCGAAGTTGCGCGAGCACCTCGAGCGGCGCGACCTGGGCGTGGATCACGTCGTCGTCTTCGTCGACGAGCTCAACAAGTACGCCCCCGCCGACGGCCCCGACACCTACGTGCGCAAGATGCTGCTCGACCTCGCCGAGCGCGGGCGCTATCTCGGGCTCGTGCTGTTCTCGGCGCAGCAGTTCCGCTCGCAGGTGCAGCGGCGCGTGGTCGGCAATGCCGGAACCGGGATCTACGGCCGCATGGACATGGACGAGCTGGCCACGCCGGGCTACGCCACCATCTCGCCCTCCACGAAGATCAAGCTCGCCACGCTCCCCAAGGGCGAGCTGATGATCCGCCACCCGCACTTCACCCAGCCCATCTTCGTGCGGTTCCCCAGGCCGGCGGTGCTGAGCGGCCGCGAGGGCGTGGAGAAGTATCCGCCCGCAGCCGAGCTGCCGTTCGCCGACGCCGTCGCTCGCCAGCTGCGCCAGATGGACCGCACGCTCTCGAGCGACGAGTGCCGCGAGCTGGTCGCCGGCCGCAACGAGCGCGACGTGCGCCGCGCGCTTGCGGCCACGCGGCGCGAGCGCCCCGCCGACGTGAAGGCCTATTTCAAGGCCGTCCTCGGCCGACGTGTCGAGAGCGAGGTGGCGCGGACCCGCCTCACGATCCCGCCGATCGTCTCCTCCGCGGATCCGTACGCCTAGGATATCGTCAATTCGGCGGGGCCCGGAATTGCCCCCTAAACGCAGTCACCGCTTGCGCTTCGCGTTCGCGTCGATCATTCTCCCTGCGTGAAGCTCGCCCATCTCGCGGACCCCCATCTCGGGATCCGCCAGTACCATCGCCAGACGCCCTCCGGTATCAACCAGCGGGAAGCCGACGTTGCCAATGCATTTCGCGCGGCGATCGACGACGTGATCGCGTGTCGCCCCGACGTCGTGCTCGTCGCGGGCGACCTCTTCCATGCGGTTCGACCGTCCAACGCCGCCATTGTCTTCGCGTTCCGACAGTTCCAGCGGCTGCGCGAGGCCCTGCCCAGCGTTCCCGTCATCCTCATCGCCGGCAATCACGACACTCCGCGCTCCACGGAGACGGGCAACATCCTGCGGCTGTTCGAGGACATCGGCGTCCTCGTGGCGTCCGAGGAGGCGAAGCGCTTCCGCTTCCCCGAGCTCGATCTTTCCATCCTTGCCGTGCCGCACCAGGCGCTGGCCGGCGCGGAGCGCCCAACGCTCCGCCCCGAGGGCGACGAGACGCGTCAGGTGCTCGTCATTCATGGCGAGGCGGAGGGTATCTTCGCGCACGAGCGGGACGTGATGGAGTACGGCGGCGCGCACGTGAGCGCCGACGAGATCGCCACCGACGCGTGGACCTACGTGGCGTGGGGCCACTATCACGTGCGCCATCAGGTGGGGCCGCGCGCCTGGTACGCCGGCTCGCTCGACTACGTGAGCTCCAACATCTGGGGCGAGCTCGACGAGGAGCGGCAGAAGGGCATCGACGGCAAGGGCTGGCTGCTCGTGGACCTCGATTCCGGCGCCGTCGACCCGCGTGCCGTCAAGAGCGCCCGACGCGTGCTGGAGCTGCCCTCGCTCGATGCCGAGGGTTTCGATGCGAAGGGCATCGACGCCTGGATCGCCGAGCGCGTCGCGGAAGTGGACGGCGGCATCGCGGGACACGTGGTGCGCCTGGTGGTGCGGAACTGCCCGCGCCACGTGGGCCGCGAGTTGAACCACCCGGCCATCCGCGCCTGGAAGAACGAGGCACTGCACTTCCAGCTCGACCTGCGCCGTCCCACCGTGGACCGCGTCACCGGCGTCGGTGCGCCGGGCCGCCGGCAGACGCTGGGCGAGACGCTGCGCGAGTTCCTCTCGCGCCGGCCGCTGCCCTCGGAGATCGACCGCGAGCGGTTCGTGCAGACGGGCGTCGAGATGCTCGCGCGCATCGACGCCGAGGCGGAGGGCTGATGTTCATCCACCGCCTGCGCCTGCTCAACTTCCGCCAGCACGAGCTCACCGACCTCACCTTCGATCGCGGGTTGACGGGCATCGTAGGGCCGAACGGCGCCGGCAAGACCACGCTGCTCGAGGCCATCGCCTGGGCGATGTACGGCATGCGCGCCGCTCGCGGCAGCCGCGACACCATCCGCCGCAAGGGCGCTCCGCCGCGCTCGCGCGTGGAGGTGGAGCTCGAGTTCACGCTCGGCGCACATCGCTACCGGCTGATTCGCTCGCTCAACAACGCCGAGTTGTACCAGGATGCCGAGGCGGTGCCGATCGCCAACAGCATCGACGCCGTCACCGAGCGCGTCACGCGGCTGCTCGGCATGACGCGGGACGAGTTCTTCAACACCTACTTCACCGGGCAG
>JBJMOZ010000271.1:0-6494 GCA_045803465.1 Gemmatimonadales bacterium
CCGCGGGAGAGCCAGAGCGAGGGAGCGCTAGCCGATGAGGACACTGCCGCCGTTCACGTTGAGGATCTCGCCCGTGATGTGTCGCGCGAGCGGACTGCAGAGGAAAAGGACCGGGCCGGCCACGTCGTCCGCGCTCGCGATGCGATGCAGCGGTATGGAGCGTTCCACCTTCGCGCGATACGCCCCCACGAGCACGTTCGCCGACATGTCGGTGTCGACCCAGCCCGGGGCCACGCAGTTCACCGTGAGCGCCGGCGCGCACTCCCGCGCGAGCGACTTGGTCAGCGCGAGCAGCGCGCCCTTGGTGGCGGCATAGTCGGCATGGAATGCCTCGCCCTGTTGCGCCGCCGTGCTCGAGACGAGCACGATGCCGCCACCCGGCCCAAGCGCACCGAGTGCGGCCCGCGTGGTCACGAAGACGCTGTCGAGGTTGGCGCGCAGCGTCTGCCCCCAGCGTGCGTCGTCCATCGCGGCGACCGGCACGTCGGCCTCGGGCCAGATCCCGGCGTTCGCCACGAAGAAATCGAGGCCGCCGAAGGACTCGGCAATGCTGCGAAGCATCGCGGCGACGGCAGTGGGATCGGCATGGTCGCCGCCCACCACCACCGCCCGTCGTCCGAGGGCTTCGACCTCGGCGGCCACCGCGCACGCCGCGTCTCGGCGGGTGTGATAGCTGAGGGCAACGTCCGCACCCGCCCGGGCAAACAGCAGCGCCACCGCGCGTCCCACCCCGCGACTCCCGCCCGTGACGAAGAGTCGCTTGCCGGACAGGTCGATCATCCCGCGGTCTCGGCCCGGAAGAGCTCCTCCTCGACCACCTCGCAGATGACGTGCTCGATGGCCATGTGCACGAGCTGGATGTGTCCCGTGTCGTCGCTGGCGACCGTGAGGCACTCGTCCACCAGGTCGCGCAACGGCCCGCCGCCCTTGCCCAGCAGGCCCACGATGCCGATGCCCATCTCGCGCGCCACGCGCGCCGCGGCAAGCAGGTTGGGACTGCGTCCGCTGGTGCTGTGCAGGATGAGCAGGTCGGCGGTCTTGCCGAGTCCCGCGAGCTGCCGGGCGAACACGTGCTCGAAGCCGTAGTCATTGCCGGCCGCCGTGGCGAATGCCGGATCGGTTCCGAGCGCCAGCGCGGGAAGCGCCTTGCGGTTCTTCACGTAGCGCACCACGTACTCTGCCGCGCAGTGCTGCGCATCGGCGGCGCTGCCGCCGTTGCCAGCAAAGAAGAGCGTGCCGCCACTTCGCAGCGTCGCCGCGTAGCGATGCGCCAGCGACGCGATGCGGTCGCGATCGGTGATCGTGGACTCGAGCAGCCGCGCCAGCGCGGTGAACGACGAGGTGACGCGGTCGGCCGGCATGCTATTCATCCGCGCCGAAGATGCGTCGGATGCGGTCCTTCAGTGCGAGCTTCACCCGGGTCGCCGGCACGGGCACGGTGACGCGATCCTCGAGGATGGCCCGGGGATTCTCGGTCGTCAGCAGCGCGGCGGTCTCGCCGTCGCCCTGCCCCGTGAGCACGCGATGGATGTCGGCAATGGTGCGGTTGTCGCCGTGGTTGTCTCCAGCCACGATGTCCGCCAGGCCGTGGGCCAGCAGCGCCCGGGCGCGGTCGCCGCGCCGCGTCGCCATCAGCGCGGTGGTGGCGTCCACCTGCATCAGTACGCCGAACGCCCGCCAGCGAGCCACGAGGTTCGGTGAGCACACCGCGTAGCGCTCGGGGTGGGCCAGCAGGGGCCTCACCCCGGAATCGACCACACCGCGCAGCGCGTTCGATGCCGCCTCCACCGACACCATGCGTGGAAACTCCACCAGCATGTAGCGACCGCCGTTGATGCGGAACGCCGGGTGCTTCGCGCCCAGCGCGCCGAGGCCGCGGTCGAGCATCACCTCGGCGCCGCGATAGAGCTGCGGCCCCACCGGCATCTCCCGGCGGAGCGCGGCCCAGGCCTCCTCGTGCGCCTCCGGCACGCCGCCCTCCAGCGCGCTCGCCGAGAAATGCGGCGTGAGGCAGATGTCGGTGACGCCGCCTTCGGCAAGCGCATGCAGCGTCACCACCGACTGGCCCACGGTGCGCGCCCCATCGTCGACGCCCGGCAACAGGTGCGAGTGCAGGTCGATCATGGAGCGGCCGTCGCGCTCTGCAGCATGGAACCGGCGAAGGCGTGCAGGCGCGTCGCATCCTGTTGCGCCTGCGCGAGCAGCGCGAGCGTCACGAGCGCATCGGCGGCGAGCAGGTCCAGCGCGGCCGAGCGGTCGCCGGGATGGCTCTCCACCCAGGCGAGTGCGCTGACGCCCGCGGCGGCGAGGCGGGCCGGGAGGGTCCCGGCCTTCGCCTCACCGGCATAGCGCATCACCCGCTCACGCAGCGTGGGCGGTGCCTGCGCCGTGTGACGCTCGAGCCAGCGGCGATCGTCGTTCACTTCCGAGCCTGCAGCCACTCGGAGACGATGGCTGCGGCCTTCGCGCGCGCCTCGGGCAGCTTGGCCGGGTCGCCCGCGCCCGCCGACGCGAAATGCGGTCGCCCGCCGCCCTTGCCGCCGCTCACCGCCGCAATGCGGTTGACGAGGTCGCCCGCCTTGAGGCCACGCTTCACCAGGTCGTCGGTGAGCGCGATGTGGATGGCCCCGCGCCCTTCCGCCCCGAACAGCGCCAGCACGCCCGCCGACCGTCCCTCGCGGAAGGTGTCCGCGATGCGGCCGAGCTCGTCGCGGTCCTCGGTGTTCGCCTCGGCGAGCGTCACCTTGATTCCCTCCACCTCGACCGCGTCGCCGCTCACGGCACTGCCGCCCGACTTCCGCGCCTCCGTGAGGCGCTCCTCGAGCTTCGCCTTCTCCTGCAACAGCTGCTCGATGCGCCGATGCAGATGCTCCGGCTGCGCCTTGAGCAGCGCGGCGGCCGAGTGCAGCTGCCGCTCCACCGCCGCAAGCTCGGCATACGCCGCCGGCCCGGTGACCGCCTCGATGCGGCGCACGCCCGCCGCCACGCCGCCCTGCCCCGTGAACCGGAACAGGCCCAGTTGCCCCGTGGTGCGCACGTGGGTGCCGCCGCACAGCTCGATCGAGTAGTCGCTCATGAACACGACACGCACCCGGTTGCCGTACTTCTCGGAGAAGAACGCCTTGGCGCCCAGCTGCAGCGCCTCGGGATAGGGCATCTCGCGCGTCTCGACGGGCACGTTGGCCCAGATGCGCTCGTTCACTTCCTGCTCGATGCGCGCCAGCTCCTCGGGCTCGACGGGCCCATGGTGCGAGAAGTCGAACCGGAGCCGATCGTCCTCGACGCGCGAGCCCTGCTGTCGCACGTGCGCACCGAGATGCCGGCGCAGCGCCTCGTGCACGAGGTGCGTCGCGCTGTGATTGCGCTCGATGTTGCGGCGGCGTGGCTCCTCCACCGCCGCCAAGAGTGCCGTGGGCTCGAACGTCTCCCGGAATGCGCCACCGACCACGGTGCCGCGCGGGTCCTTGCGCACGCTGTCCACCGCCAGCGTCCAGCCGCGGCCCGCCAGCGAGCCGGTGTCGCTCACCTGTCCGCCCGACTCGACGTAGAACGGGTTCTCGCGCAGCACCAACTCCACCCGCGGGCCATCCTGACGGAACGCGAGCGGCTCGGTCTCCGCTTCGACATGCTCGTAGCCGACGAACTCCTGCGTGCCCTTCTTCAGTTCGCGCCAATCCGCATGCTCGCGTGTGTGAATCGCCGGGCCGGTCACGGTGCCGGACATGCGCGCGGCGCGCGACCGCTCGCGCTGTTCCTCAAGGGCAGATTCGAAGCCCGGGAAATCGACCGAGATGCCCCACTCCGCCGCGATGAGTTCCGTGAGGTCGATCGGAAACCCGAACGTATCGTAGAGCTTGAACGCGTCCTCACCGCTGATCGTCTTCGCGCCGCTCGCTCGAACTTCCTCGAGCCGGCGGAGCCCGCCCTCGATCGTCTCCAGGAAGCGCTCCTCCTCGAGGCGAGTCCACTTCTCGATGTCGTGTGCCTTGGCACGGAGCTCCGGATAGACGTCGCCCATCTCGGCGATCACCACCTGCGTGAGCGGCGCCAGCGTCGGCTCGCGACGGCCGAGCAGCCAGGCGTGGCGCACCGCGCGGCGCAGGATGCGTCGCAGCACATAGCCACGTCCCTCGTTGCTCGGATAGCAGCCGTCGGCCAGCAGGAAGCTCACCGCGCGCGCGTGGTCCGCGAGCACCCGATACGAGCCGCGGTTCGGCGCCGTGCGATCGTACGGCGTACCCACGAGCTCCCCCACCCTCGCGAGCAGTCCCGCGAAGGTGTCGGCGTGGAAATTGTCGTCTTCCCCTTGGAGCACCGCCGCGATGCGCTCAAGTCCCGCGCCCGTATCCACCGAGGGCTTGGGCAGCGGCGTCAGCGTGCCGTCGGCCGAGCGGTCGAACTGCATGAACACGAGGTTCCAGATCTCGAGGAACCGGCCCTGTTCCGCCAGCCGCTCGAACTCGTCCTGCGGCATGGCGGCCGCCGGCTTCTGCCCGGGCTTCCACTCGAGGTCGACATAGATCTCCGTGCACGGTCCGCACGGGCCGGTGTCGCCCATCTGCCAGAAGTTGTCCTTGTCGCCGAGCGCATAGATGCGATCCTCGGCGAGCCCCGACACCTCCTGCCAGAGCTTGCGTGCCTCTTCGTCGGTGTGGTGCACCGTGACGCGCAGGCGGTCGGCGGGAATGCCGAGCCACTCCTTGCTGGTGATGAACTCCCAGGCGAACGCGATCGCGTCCCGCTTGAAGTAGTCGCCGAAGGAGAAGTTGCCCAGCATCTCGAAGAACGTGTGGTGCCGGGCGGTGTGGCCGACCTGCTCGAGGTCGTTGTGCTTGCCGCCGGCGCGAACGCACTTCTGCACCGTCGTGGCCCGGGCGTAGTCGCGGTGCTCCTGGCCGAGGAAGGTGCGCTTGAACTGCACCATGCCGGCGTTGGTGAACAGGAGTGTCGGATCGTCGGCGGGAACGAGCGACGCACTCGGGACTTCGGTGTGGCCGCGCTGGACGAAGAAGTCGAGGAAGCGGCGCCTGATCTGGGAGGACTTCATGAGCGCAAATATAAATGGCGCTGCGAGTTCCGACCACGCAGCGCCATTTCGCCTCAGCCGTCGGCCCGCAGCACCCTGTCGACCGCCGACCGGGCGGCCTCCCCCGTGTAGCCGCGGCGCGCCAGGAAGGCGAGCAGGCGGCGCTTGCGGGCCTCCCTGGGCACGCCGGAAAGTTGCCCGGCCCGCTTCGTGGCCAGCGCAAGCACCTGCTCCCCCGTCTGGTCGCCATCGGCCTGCAGATCGGCCAGGGCGGCGTCCACGTGGCTGCCCGCCACCCCCATCGCATACAGGTCCCGCCGGAGCCGCGCCGGACCCCGGCCACGGGCGGCCCGGGTCTCGACGAAGTGCCGCGCGAAGGCGGCATCGTCGAGCAGCCCCAGCGCCGCGCAGCGTTCCAGCGCCACGTCCACCGCGGGCCGGGCATGGCCCTTCCGCACGAGCTTTCGCCCGAGATCGGTGCGAGCGTGGCTGCGCTGCTCGATGGAGCGGATGGCGGTGCGGAACGCCGCCTCCGCGTCGGCCGCGCGCTCGAGGGCCTCGCGCAACGCATCATCGACCGTGACGCCGACGCGTGCGCCGCTCGCCGCCACGTCGGCGGCGGCGATGGTCCACGCGACGTCCTGGGCACTGACGCGCACCGCCCCCGGCCGGCGCGGATCCGGCTCGAGGGCGGTGATCGCCTGCGTCGGGCTATTCGTCGTCGTCGTCGGCACCGTCGGCCCCGACGGGCGTGGCCTTCATGCCGAGGACTTCCTTCACCTTCACCTCGACCTCGCCCATGAGCACCGGGTTGTCGCGCAGGAACAGCTTGGCGTTCTCGCGGCCCTGCCCGATGCGCTGGTCGCCGTAGGAGTACCACGCGCCCGACTTCTGGATGATGTTCGACTCGCTGGCGATGTCCACGAGCAGCGAGGTGTGGCTGATGCCCTCGTCGAACATCACGTCGAACTCGGCCTGCCGGAACGGCGGCGCCACCTTGTTCTTGACCACCTTGACCCGCACGTGGTTGCCGATGACGGTCTCGCGCTCCTTGACGGGGCCGATACGCCGGATGTCGAGCCGCAGCGACGCGTAGATCTTGAGCGCCTTGCCGCCGGTGGTGGTCTCGGGGTTGCCGAACATGACCCCGATCTTTTCCCGCAGCTGGTTGATGAAGACCACGGCGGTATTGGAGCGGTTGATGGCGCCGGCCAGCTTCCGGAGCGCCTGGCTCATGAGCCGGGCCTGGACGCCGACGCTGGAATCGCCCATCTCCCCCTCGATTTCGGCCTTGGGCACCAGCGCCGCCACCGAATCGATGACCACGAGATCGACCGCGCCAGAACGGACCAGGATGTCCACGATCTCGAGCGCCTGCTCGCCGGTGTCGGGCTGGGAGACAAGAAGATCCTCGACGTTGACGCCGAGCTTCTTGGCGTAGTCGATGTCGAGGGCATGCTCCGCGTCC
>JBJMOZ010000307.1:0-9807 GCA_045803465.1 Gemmatimonadales bacterium
CTCGCGATCGCGGTGCTGTGGACGGCGGGCTGGCTGTCGCGCACCGACGAGTTGACCGGGCAGTTCGCCCGCGCCTTCGTGGTGGTCCTGATCGGCGCGTGGCTGGTGCTGCTCGTGATCCGGCCGGGACGCGCCGTCCAGCGATCCCTGCTGGCCGTTGGTGTGGCCCTCGCGGTAACGTTCGGCTGGCTGGTGGCGCTCGGATTCCAGTGGGGCGACCTCGAGGCGGCGGCTGCGCGTGCGCTGTCCGACGTGCTGCTGACGCAGGCGCACGCCATCGAGAAGCTGGGTGGCGGCTCCGATCTGGGCGCGACCATGCTCGACGTGGCGGGACAGGCCCGGGCCATGGCGCGGCTGTTTCCGGCGGGCATTGCGCTGGCGGCGCTCGCAGGGCTGGCACTGGCGTGGCGTGGCCACTTCTGGCTGTCGGCCCGTCCGCTGGGTGCGGTGCCGGCGCCGTTCTCGGCGTTCACCTTCAGCGATCAGGTCATCTGGCTGCTGGTGGCGGCGCTGGCCCTGGTGCTCATTCCGGCCGATCCATGGCTGGAACCGGTGCAGCAGCTGGGCACGAACCTGCTGCTCGTGGTGACGGCGCTCTACGTCGTGCGCGGCGCCGCCGTGCTCCGGGCCACGGCCGGGCGGGTCTCGACGCCGTTCGCGCTGGTGGCGTTTCTGATCGCGGTGCTCATGTTCGTGTTCGTGGCGGGCGGCCTTTCGCTGCTCGGCGTGGCGGACACGTGGCTCGACTTCCGGCGCCGTGCGGCGCCGGCCAACGGAGGAGTGAAGTCATGATGGAAGTGATCCTGCGCCAGGACGTGCAGTCCCTGGGCAAGGCCGGCGAGATGGTCCGCGTGAAGCCGGGCTACGCCCGCAACTTCCTGCTGCCGAAGGGCCTCGCGTTCGAGGCCACCGAGGGCAACAAGAAGCGCATCGCCGCCGAGTCGAAGGCGCGCGACACGCGTCTGGCGTCGGAGAAGGCCGAGGCGAGCGCGCTCGCCGACCGGCTCGGCGCCGCCACCGTCAGCCTCAAGGGCAAGGCGGGCGAGGAAGGCAAGCTGTTCGGGTCGATCACGGCGCAGGACATCGCCGACGGGCTCAAGGCCCAGGGCCTCGAGGTCGATCGCCGGCGCATCGAGCTGGAGCACCCGATCAAGACGCTCGGCTTCCACTCGGTCGCGGTGCGCCTGCACCCCGATGTCCACGCCGAGGTGAAGGTCAACGTCGTCGCGGAATAGTCCGTGATCGTCAGTATCGCCTACATCGACGGCCCACGGCTGGCGCGCTCGCTCTTCGCGGCCGCCGACTGGGTCGCGGCCGGCCGGGACGAGATCAATCGCATCAACGTGTTCCCGGTGCCGGATGGCGATACGGGCACCAACTTCAGCCTCACGCTCCGCTCCGTCGCCGACGCCCTCCGGGCGCTCGGCGACGCGTCGCTTCCGGAGACCGCGCGCACCATCGCGCGAGCCGCCGTGCTGGGCGCGCGTGGCAACTCGGGAATGATGCTCGCGCACTTCCTGATGGGGTTCGCCGAATCCCTGGGCGATCGTCCGACGGCGAGCGTCACGGAGGTGGCGCGCGCCATTCGTCGTGGCGCCGATGCGCTCGAGGCCTCGCTGGAGGAGCCGCGCGAGGGCACCATCCTCACCGTCGCACGCGAGGCCGCGCTGTCGGCGGAGCGTGCCGCGGCGAGCACCGACGACATCGGCACCTTCATGCGGCAGATGCTGAAGGACGGCGAGATCGCGCTGGCGCATACGCCCGAGCTGATGGCCGTGCTCAAGGAGGCGGGCGTCGTCGATGCCGGCGGCAAGGGCTTCGTGCGGATGCTCGAGGGCGTGGTGCGCTTCATCCAGGGCGACCCGATCCTGCCGGCCGAGCCCATCGCGGCGGGCGAGCACGCCGAGCTCGCGCCCGCCGCCCTCATGGACGTGGCCGCCGAGCGCGACTTCCAGTACTGCACCGAGGTCCTCGTCCGGGGCGAGATGCTGCCACCCGCCAACGAGGCACGGCAGGCGTTGCACGCCTTCGGTGGATCCGTCGTGGTGGCCACGGTCGCGGACATCCTGAAGATCCATGTGCACACCGATACCCCCGATGCCGTCTTTACCTATGCGGCGCGCTGGGGACAGGTCGTCACCACCAAGGCCGACGACATGCGGGCCCAGCACCGCCATCTCAGCCACCCGGAGAAGCGTCCGGTGGCCATCGTCTGCGACAGCTCGGCCGACCTGGCCGACGCCGTGCTGGACCGGCATCACATCGCGCTCGTCCCGATGCAGGTCGTGTTCGGCGACGAGGTGCTGAAGGACCGGCTGGAGCTGAGGCCGGAGGAGTTCTACCGGCGCTTGCGCGTGGCCAGGGAGCTGCCAAGCACGTCGCAGCCCACGCCGGGCGATTTCGTGCGAGTGCTGCGGGACGCGCGCGCGGAGGCCGACGAGGTCGTCGCCGTGCTGGTGTCGAGCGGGGTGTCGGGCACCTTCCAGGCGGCGCAGGCGGCGCTGAAGGCCTCGGGTCTCGATGGCGTGCATCTCGTCGACAGCCGCAGCGCGTCGTTCGGCATGGGCATGCTGGCGCTCCGGGCGGCGGAGCTGGCGGAGTCGGGTCGGAAGGCCGCCGAGATCGTGCAGGAGCTCGAACGGATCCGCGCCAGGTCGGGTATGTTCCTGACGGTGGATACCTACGACAACCTGCTGCGCTCGGGCCGGGTAAGCCGCGGCAAGGCCTGGCTGGCGGGACTCCTGGATGTGAAGCCGATCCTCACCATCTCCCTGCAGGGCCGCATCGTTCCCGTGGACCGGGTGCGGGGTCGGGAGATGGTCGTGCCGCGCATGCTGGCGCTCATCGAGCGCGAGCTCACGCCGCGGCCGAAGGTGGTCCGGTTCGGGATCGCGCACGCCGACGCGCCCGAGGTGGCCGAGCGGGTCCGGACCGCCCTGGTGGCGGCGTACCGCCCCAAGGACGTGTTCGTGTCCCTCGCCACCGGTGTGCTGGGCACGCACGTCGGGCCGGGTGCGTGGGCGGTGTTCTATCAGGTCGAGGATGGCGCATGAGGCTGCCGCCGCAGGTCGCGGCTGCCGTCGAGGCCATCGATGACCTCAAGGGACGCAAGGTGCAGGTCCTCGACCTGCGCGGCGTCACCGATGCGACGGACTACTTCGTGATCGCGTCGGGTACTTCCGATGCACACGTGCGCGGTGTCGCCGACTCCGTGCTCGAGCGCCTCGGCCGGCAGGGACAGGACGCCTATCATGTCGAGGGACTTCAGGGTGGACGCTGGGTGCTGCTGGACTACGTGGACTTCGTGGTGCACCTCTTCCATCCGGAGGCGCGGAGCTTCTACCAGCTCGAGCGCCTCTGGGGGGACGCACCGGTCGTCTTCCAGGGCGGCGAGTAGGCGGCTCCGCGCCGCCCTCCTCCCCGCCCTCCTCCTCCTGGCCGCGCTGCCCGGCAGCGCGCGCGCGCAGTACTACTTCGACGGCTACTTCGGGCAGAACAAGGTCCAGTACAACACCTTCGATTTCCAGGTGATGCAGACGGACCATTTCGACGTTCACTTCTACCCGAGTGAACGCCGGGCCGCGCTCGCCGCGGCGCAGATGGCCGAGCGCTCCTATGCGCGCCTCTCCCGCATCCTGAACCATCGGTTCACGGAACGGAAGATCATCGTGCTGTACGCGTCCCCGACCGACTTCGGCCAGACCAATACCACCGACGTGGGCGAGGGCACCCAGGGCGTCACCGACTTCTTCCGCCAGCGCAACGTGCTCTACCTGCAGGGTGCGGGCGCCGAGACGGAGCACGTGCTGACGCACGAGATGGCCCACCAGTTCCAGTTCGACATCTTCTCGCGGGGCCGCGCCGGCGCCAACGTGCAGCTGTTCGCGGCAGTGGCGCCACCGCTGTGGTACATGGAAGGCATGGCCGAATACCTCTCGCTCGGCGGCATCAGCCCCGAGACGGCCATGTGGCTGCGCGATGCCGTGCACGAGAACGAGCTGCCCACCATCGAGCAGATGACGTACGACTACCGGATCTTCCCCTACCGGTTCGGGCACGCGCTCTGGTCCTACATCGGCGAGCGCTGGGGCGAGGAGGCGGTGGGCGCCATCCTGCAGGGCTCCACCACGGCCGGCATCGAGGGCGCCGTGCGCCGGACCCTCGGCCTCAGCCTCGAGCAGCTCTCCAACCAGTGGCGCGACCACGTCATCGCCACCTACCTCCCCGAGGTGGGCACGCGGGTGGCCGCAAAGCAGATCGCCCAGCCGACGCTCACGAAGGAGCGCTCCGGCGGCCGGCTGCACCTCGCGCCCGCCATCTCGCCCGACGGCAGCATGGTGGCGTACTTCAGCGAGCGCGACGGCTATTCGGTGGACATGTATCTCGCCGACGTGAAGTCCGGCGCGGTGATCCGCCGGCTGCTCAAGCCGACCTGGAGCAGCAACTACGAGACGTTCCGCTTCCTCAATTCGCAGGCCGCCTGGTCGCCCGACGGGAAGTATCTCGCGTTCTCCGGCCGCGCCGGCAAGTACGACGAGCTGGTCATCCTCGAGGCGAAGCGCAACAAGACGGTCCGCAAGATCAAGATCAAGCTCGACGGCTTCACGACGCCGTCGTGGAGTCCCGACGGCAAGCGGCTGGTATTCACGGGCTACCAGGGCGGCATCTCCGACCTGTACATGATCAACGCCGATGGCTCGGGCATGCAGCAGCTGACGGATGACGCCTACGCCGACCTGCATCCCGACTGGTCGCCCGACGGGCGCAGCATCGCGTTCGTCACCGACCGCGGGCCGGACACCGACCTCAAGCTGCTCAAGTTCGGCCACTACCGCATCGCGCTCTACGACGTCGCCACCGGCGAGTCGCGGGTACTCGACAAGATGGACGCGGGGAAGAACATCAACCCCATCTGGGCGCCCGACGGCAAGTCGATCGCGTTCGTCTCCGACCGGTCGGGGGTGAGCGACCTGTTCCTCTACGACCTCGGCACGAACGACATCTACCAGCTCACGTCCCTGCTCACCGGCTCGGCGGGCTTCACACCGCTCTCGCCGGTGATGTCGTGGGCGCGCCAGGCCGACCGCATCGCGTTCATGAACTACGAGAAGGGCGAGTACAACGTCTACGTGCTCGACGATCCACGTAAGACGCGCGGCGTGCCGTACCGCGAGCTGCCGGCCGACACCTCGCGACGCGTCGTGCAGCGGGTGGAACCGCGCCGCGACACGACCGCGGTCGCGCCCGAGGTGGGCCAGGGCGGCTCGATCTATCGCGGCAAGGAAGGCTTCCGCCGCGCCGACTCGCTGGCGGCACGGCCCGACACCGCATTGGCCGGCCGTCCGCCACTGACGATCGCGCGCGCCGCCGACTCCGCGTCGCTCGCCCTGCCGGACACGAGCGAGTTCGCGTTCCAGCCCTATCGCAAGCGCTACACGCCGGACTTCGTGGCCCAGCCGTCGATCGGCTTCGTGCGCGACAACTTCGGCAGTGGCCTCTACGGCAGCACCGCCATCTCCCTCAGCGACGTGCTGGGCAACTCGCGCATGTCGTTCGCGCTCGCGATCAACGGGCGCATCAACGAGGGCTACGCGCAGGCGGTGTACGCCAATTTCGCGAAGCGGGTCAACTGGGCGGTGAGCGCCTCGCAGATCCCGTACTTCTTCGCCCTGCCGAGCGTGATCCAGGTGGACGAGCCGGCGCCCGGACTCAACCGCCTGCTCACCAATACGCGGCGGCTCATCTACCGGCAGGCCGCATTCACCAGCTGGTATCCGCTGAATCGCTTCCAGCGCCTCGAGTTCGCGCTGACGGGCGGGTGGATCGACGACGACGTGCTGTCGCTGGTGGAGGTGTACGATCCCGCGTCCGGCTTTCTGGTGAACGACCCCCAGCTGCGCACCACGTCGTCGTCGAGCGTGCTGATCGCGCAGCCCACCGCGGCCTTCGTATTCGACAATACGATCTACGGCTACACCGGTCCCTATCGCGGCACGCGGTACCGGTTCTCCGTCGGCACCACGGTGGGCGGCTGGATGTACAGCCAGTTCCTCGCCGACATCAGGCGCTACCAGCAGATCGTGGGGCCGGTCACGATCGCCACGCGCCTGCTCTACTACGCGCGCGTGGGTCGCGATGCGAACCAGTTCAGCGTGTTCCTGGGCATTCCCGATCTCGTGCGCGGCCACACGTCCGGCTCGTACAGCCGCAACGAGTGCTCCACCGCGATCAACGTCGACGTCACCACGGGCTGCACGTCGCTGACGCGGCTCATCGGCGAGCAGATCGGCGTGGGCAACGTCGAGTTGCGGTTCCCCGTGCTCACGCCGCGCATGAAGTTCGTGCCGGCGGGCTTTCCGCCCATCGAGGGCACCGTCTTCTACGACATCGGCATGGCGTGGAGCCAGAACAGCGACATCCGCTGGGAGGTCTCCGCGGCGAACCCCAACCCCAGGATCCGGGCCCCGATCATGTCCTGGGGCGTGGGCGCCCGCGTCAATCTCTTCGGCCTCATGCTGTTCCGCGTCGACTGGGCGTTCCCCATCAACCGGCCGGGCGCCGGCAGCCTGGTCACGTTGAGCCTGGGCCCGACATTCTGACGGGCGCCCCCATCGGAACGACGTGGCTGCCGGGACCCGTCAGCCACGTCTATTTTTGGCGCGTGATCCTTCGCCACCTCCTCCTCGTGGGGATCGTCGCACTCGCCGCCTGCGGCGACGCGAAGCGCCCGACCCCCGGGGCGCTTCCGCTCGCCATGCAGTCGCCCGGGCCGACCACCCTGCTCCGACTGCCGAGCCACGGCGGGACGGTGCAGGCCTATCGGTCCGGGGACCTGTCCAAGCTCGACTGGCAGGTGGCCAAGGTGCCCGCCATCCGCCGCGTGGTCGGGGCCGACCTCGATCAGGCGCTGGTCTACGTGGTGGACTCCGCCCGCTCGCTGCTGGCCATCGACCTGCGGGCGAAGCGGGTGCGGACCGTCCGGAAGGGCGTGCGAGCGGCAGCGCTGAGCGCGGACGGTTCGCTGTTCGTGGCGGACACCGCGGGCCGCGTCACCTCGATCGGCCGGCGGCGCACGCTGCAGATGGACGGCACCGTGCCGAGCGAGCCGGGCACGCTGGTAGGCACGCAGCAGGGCAGCCTGCTCGTGCTCCCGTCGGCGAAGCGGGCCGGCCTCACACTGATCACCAGCGACCAGCCGGCGTCGAAGCTCGACCTGCCGGCCGGCGCTGCCGTGGCCACTCAGCAGGGAGACCTGGTGGCCGTGGCTGCGGGCGACGAGGTGGTGCTGCTCGACCCGTCCCGGCCCACGAGCCTCAAGCGACTCGGCGTGCGCGGCGGCGCCCGCGCGGTGACCTTCTCGCCATCGGGGCATCGGCTCTACGTGGCCCAGGATCGCGACGAGCTGCGCGAGTACGACCGTTACGCCGGCGACTGGCGCGGCGAGATCGACCTCCCCGGTCCCGCCGGTGCGGTGCGCACCGACCTCTATGGCACGCGTGTCCTGGTGCGTTCGGCCGAGGGCGATTCGGTCTGGATCGTCGATCCGGCCGCCGGCCAGCTGGTCGCCACCCTCCAGGCCGACTGGTCGGCCGACCTCCCACTGCTGGCCCCACCCTCGTTCCTCGTGGCGCGCCGTGGCAAGGACGTCGTCACCGTCGACCTGAGCGGGGCCGCCCCGGACGATCGCGGACGCGTCGCGGGCGGTGCGGGCGACCTCTGGGTGGCCGTGGGCTGGAGCCCCGAGCGCCCCGAGCCCATCGCGGCCGACAGCACCGTGCTCACGGCCGACAGCATCAGCCTTGCCGGCGACAGCACGGCGGGCTCGGCGCGGCTCTACCTGCAGGTGTCGAGTTCGCGGAACGCCGATTGGGCGCGCGAGCTGTCGGAGAAGATCTCGGCCGCGGGCGTGGCGGCCACGGTATTGAGCCCAGCGAGCGGCGATGACGTGTACCGCGTCGTCGTGGGCCCGTACGCGACGCGGGAACAGGCCGATTCGGCAAGCCGGAAGCTCGGCATGCCGTCGTTCGTCGTCAGCATTCCGGGCTCGGCGCGCTGAGCCCGCCTTTCCTCGTGAGGAATCCCACGCGATGAAGCTCGTCAAGCTGGAACTCTCCGGCTTCAAGTCGTTCGCCGACACCGTGAAGCTCGACTTCGAGCCCGGCGTCACCGCCATCGTCGGCCCCAACGGGTGCGGCAAGTCCAACGTGTCCGATGCCGTCCGCTGGGTGCTGGGCGAACAGTCGGCACGCCTGCTGCGCGGCGGCAAGATGGAGGACGTGATC
This sequence comes from Gemmatimonadales bacterium, assembly GCA_045803465.1. GTDB lineage: Bacteria > Gemmatimonadota > Gemmatimonadetes > Gemmatimonadales > GWC2-71-9 > JAGGAG01. The sequence goes on from JBJMOZ010000307.1 coordinate 8,283, forward strand.
TTCCAGGGCTCCGTGAACCGGAAGCCGACGAACGTCACGGAGGTCTCGCTCTACCTGGACAACACCGACGGCGACCTGCCCATCGCCTATCGCGAGGTCGTGATCACCCGCCGCCTCTCGCGGTCGGGCCAGAGCGACTACCTGCTGAACAACGCCGTGGTCCGCCTCCGCGACATCCAGGATTTGCTGCGTGGCACCGGCCTCGGCAGCGATGCGGGCGTCGTCATCGAGGCGGAGATGATCAAGCTCCTCCTCTCCGATCGCGCCGACGAGCGCCGCTCGCTCTTCGAGGAGGCGGCCGGCATCACGCTCTACCGCGACCGCAAGCACTCCAGCGAGCGGCGCCTCGATGAGACCCAGCAGGACCTGCAGCGAGTCGAGGACCTCATCGCCGAGGTGCAGTCGCAGCTCCGCAGCCTCGCGCGCCAGAAGGGCCGCGCCGAGCGCCACGTGAAGCTGAGCGAGGAGAAGTTTGCCCTGCAGCTCACGCTCGCGCGGCAGCAGCTCCAGCGGCTCGCCACCGAGGTCGAGGGCATGAGCGCGCGCTACGAGGAGCTTGGCGCCGTGCTGCCGGAGCGCCGGCAGTCGCTCGCCGCAGCCGAGCAGCGGCGGGAGACGGCGGGCCGCACCCGCGCGGGCGCCGAAGGCGAACGCACCGAGGTGGCCATGCGGCTCGCCTCGGTGCGCGTCGAACTCGGTCGCCTCGAGGGTGACCTCGCCCTCGCCGAGGAGCGCCTCACCAACGCAGGCAATCGCCGCCTGCGTGCCGGCGACGAGCGCGCGCAGATGGAGGCCCGCGCCGCGCAGGCCGTGCGTGAGCTCGAGGCCGCCTCGGTGGAACGGAGCGACGCCGATGCCGAGCACGCGCGCATCGAGGCCGAGCTCGCGACGCGCGCCGAAGGCGAGGAGACGGTGCGCCGCCGCCTCGTCGAGCAGCGCGACCAGGTACGGGCGCTGGAGCAGGAGGCGCAGGCCGACCTGCAGGCCACCACGTCGCTCGAGAGCGAGCGCAACGCGCTCGAGCATGAGCTCACCGGGCTGCGCGAGCGCGCCGAGCAGGCGCAGTCGCACGGCGACCAGCTGCGGCGCGAGCGCGCCGAAGCGGAAGGTCGTCGCACGGCACTGGCCCAGCAGGCCGAGCAGCAGGTGTTCACCGCGCGCCAGGCCGTGACGGCGCTCGACGTGGCGCGCCATCATGTCGCCGAGATTCGTGAACGTGAGGCGCATGACCGTGCCTCGCGCCGGCAGGCCGAGGAATCACTCGCCCAGCTCGCCGCGCGGCGGCAGGCTCTGGAGGAGCTCGAGCGCGAACGCGTGGGCCTCGCGCCCGCCGCCGCGGCGCTGCTCTCGGTGCGTGACCGCTTTGGCGACGGCGTGCTCGGACCGCTCAGCGACTTCCTCTCGACCGAGCGGCAGGATGCGGAGCTCGCCGAGCGCCTGCTGGGCGAGTGGATGCACGCGGTGCTCGTGCGCGACCACGACGTGATTCCCGCCATCCAGGCATGGCACGCCGAGGCGCAGCCCG
>JBJMOZ010000341.1:0-4688 GCA_045803465.1 Gemmatimonadales bacterium
GCGTCGCGAGCTCGGCCGCGAGCTCCTCGCGGCGGTGGCCGAACCGGCTCAGTAGCCCAGGAACGCCTTCACGCGCGGGTCCATGCGCTCGGGCGTCCAGAACGGCTCCCACACCAGTTCGATGTCGACTCCCGTGGCCCCGTCGAGCTCCGTGACCACCCGCCGTGCATCCTCCATGATCTCCGCACCCGCCGGGCAGCCCGGGGAAGTAAGCGTCATCTGCACGTGCACGTGGCCCTCATCGCTGACCGCGATGTCGTAGACGAGGCCGATGTCGATGATGTTCAGGTTGAGTTCCGGATCCTTCACGGCGCGTAGCGCCTTCCGGACGATGTCGGGTGTCAGCATGGTCCGTCTCGCCCTTCATGGTGTCCGTGCACGATAACCCCGGTCGATGGCGCTGACCACCGCATCGGCCACCTGCCCGCGCACCAGCCGGAGCCGCCGATGCGTGTCGGCGTGCGCTGGCGCGTAGGCGCGGTTGGTCAGGAACACCACGAACACGTCGCGCGTCGGGTCCACCCATAGCTGCGTGCCCGTCCACCCTGTGTGTCCGTAGGTGGATTCGCTGGAGAGGTCGCCGAACTGGCTCGGCTCGCCGCGCTTGCGTTCGGGGCGATCCCAGCCCGGCGGCCGGCCCGTCGGCGGCAACCGGGTGAAGGCGAGGCGCGTGGGCTCGTCCAGCCACGGCACCGGGCCGCGCGCGCGGCCCATCCACGCCTGCAGGAAATGCGCGAGGTCGAGCCCGGTGGAGAACAGCCCGGCATGTCCGGACACGCCGCCGAGTCGGTCGGCGTTCTCGTCGTTGACACGGCCGCGCATCACCTCGCCCTGGCCGCGACTGGTGGGCGCCACGTCGAACGGGGCCGAACTCTCGCCGACGTAGCTCGTGGCGCGCATGTCGAGAGGTCCCGTCACCTCGCGCAGCACCAGCTCGTCGAGTGACGCGCCGCCCGTGCGCGCGAGTGCCGCCCCGAGCAGGATCGCGTTGAGGTCGCTGTACTCGGTGACCGTACCCGGCACCGCCACCGGCGCTTCGGCGCACGTGCGCGCGAAGGCGGCCGCGGCATCGTTCGTCTCGCGCCAGAGCGGGAGCCAGGCGCGCAGCCCACTGACGTGCGTGAGGAGCATGCGAAGCGTCACCGCATCGCGCGCACCACCGGTGAAGCAGGGGAGGAAGGCGGAGACGGGCCGATCGAGGTCGAGCACGCCGCGCTCGACGAATCGCGCCGCGACACTCGCGCTCGCCACCACCTTCGTGAGCGATGCGAGGTCATAGCGCGTGCGCGCGGGCGAAGGCACCGGCGAGGCGCTCGCCCAGGTGAGGTGCCCGAAGCCCCGCGCGTACAGCACGGTGTCCCGTCGGCCGATGACCACCACGGCGCCCGGAAACACCCGCTCGCGAACCCCTCGCCGAACGACCTTCTCGACGCGGTCGAATGATTGGGCCGGCAGTGGGGTAGCGATGTGGGCCATCATCACGACAGCAATCGCCACGGCCAGGGTTCGAGGAGTCCTCACGACTACGGGCGTGCCGACGGTTCCTTGACCGAGCCGGGCGGAAGCCGGTAAAGCAGCTGCGCGGTGAGTGCGTCGCGCATCGAGAGTGCGTCCACCTGCGTAGCCGGATACATCACGTCGTCGGACTCCGCCGAATGCGGCAGGCCAAGCGCGTGCCCGGTCTCGTGAATGGCGACGCCGAGGAGCGAAGCGTCGCCCAGTGGCGGGCCGCTGCTGGCACGCACGGCGAGGGTGATGGCGGCGTGGCGCACGTGGCCACGCTGGTCCCACGCCAGGTCGGTCTGGCCGACGCGATCGAACTCGAAGCGCTCCACCCAGCGCACCGTGATGTCTGCTCCGGTCGAATCTCCCACCAGCTCGAAGCGCAACCCGACGCCCAGACCTTCCCACTGCCGCAGCGCCTGCTTCACCAGCTCCGCCATGCGGGGTGCGTAGTCCGTGGCGCCGCCCGGCATGATCGCCACCTTGAGCGGCATGCGCTCGCGCTCGGGCCAGCGCCGCACGATCGAATCGGTGCTCAGAAGCATCGAGTCCAGGTAGGTGGCGCGGCCCTCGCCGATGAGCTGCTGGCGCGCGGCGAGCCGTGCCATCTGCTCCAACGCCCGCAATTCGCGAGGCTCGGGGGCCGCCGGCCGATGGGCCGGGGCGGTGCCCCTGGCTGGGGCCGGATCGGCCGACAGCGTGGACACACTCTGCTCCATGGTCTCGGCCTCGTGGCGCGCGTGCATCACCCGCTCGCGGACGAGGAGGACGAAAAGCCCGAGGGTCAGGACTGGAAGAAGGCGTTCGCGCCACATCATGAGTGAAATATGTTGGAAGCTTCGTGCCGTTCGCCACGCCACGGTGGCGCCCCCCGCCGTGCTCGTCTAGGATTGAGCCACCCTCGGCCGCCCGTCTCGGCACCCGAGCCCTCGACCGGAGTCCCGTACCGCACATGCTTTGGATTGCGCGCACGCTCGTGCGCAGGCGCTGGTGGATCATCGCGCTCTGGGCGATCATCGGCGTCTTCGCGTTCCTGCGTGCACCGGGCACCGCCGAGAAGCTGAATCCCCGCGGGGGCAACAACCGCCCGACGCAGGCCTCGGCGGTCGACCGCATCCTCAACGAACGCTTCTCCGGCTCCCTCGGCGAGTACTACGTGGTGGCGCTCGAGGCGCCCACCGCGCTCGACGCCGCGCCCGGCGCCGCGGTGCTCGACTCGCTGGTGGCGGCGCTCCGCCGGGAGCCGCACGTGCGCGGAGTGGTGGCATACCCCACCACCAACGACACGACCTTCATCAGCCCCGACCGGCGCACCACGCTCGTCGTGGTGGCGCTGGCACCGCTCGGCGGCGACTCGATCAGCAAACTCGTGAAGCCCACCCGGGCACTGCTGCGGCAGACGCTGCAGCGCGCGGGCGCCGACAGCAGCTGGCACAGCTTCGTCACCGGCCGCTCGCCGCTCGACCTCGACACGCGCCAGCTCACCACCGAGGACAGCCGCCGGGGCGAGCTGCGGCTGCTGCCGTTCACCTTCGTGATCCTGGTACTCGCGTTCGGGGCGCTGGTGGCGGCGCTGCTGCCGATCCTCATCGGCGTCACCGCGATCGCGGTGTCGCTCGCCGTCGTGGGCGTGCTCACGCAGTGGATGTCGATGTCGATCTTCGTGCTCACCATCGCGACGATGATCGGCCTCGGCGTCGGCATCGACTATTCGCTGCTCATGGTGACGCGATTCCGCGAGGAGCTGGGCCGCGGGCTCAACCGGCGCGACGCGGCAGTGAACACGATTCTCACCGCCGGCGGCGCGGTGGTGACGTCGGGCCTGACGGTGGTGGTGGGCTTCGCCGCGCTGCTGTGGACGCCGCTGGTCGAGACGCGCAGCGTGGGCGTGGGCGGCCTGATCGTGGTCGCGGTCGCGGTGCTGCTCGCCGTGACGCTGCTGCCGGCCATCCTCGCGGTGATGGGAAAGAACATCGACCGTCCGCGCGCGCTGGCCCGCAGGCTGGCGTGGTATCACTCGCCCCTCATCTGGGAGAAGTGGGCACGGAGCCTGAGCCGCCATCCGTGGCGCGCCCTCACGCTCGGTGGGCTTGGGGTGGGGCTGCTCACGCTGCCGCTGTTCTGGATCCGCATCGGGCTTCCGTCGCGACATTGGTGGCCGGCGGCCACCGAGTCGGGCCAGGCCATCGAGGTGCTCTCGACGATGGGCGTCGCCGGCTACGTGCTGCCGGTGCGCATGGTGGTCGAGTTCCCGGAGGGGAAGACCGCCACCGATCTGACCAGCCTGCGCGGTCTGCAGAACATGTCCGACTCGCTGCGTGCCGACCCGCGCGTGCGCGAGGTGCGCAGTCTGGTCGACGTCCGTCGCGGGGCCTCGCTGCTCGAGCTGTCGATGCTCTACAGCGACCTCGATTCAGCCCGCGCCCAGTTGCCCGAGTTCGTCGACGCCTTCCTGAGCACCGACGCGCGGGTGGCGCTGCTGGACATCATCCCCGCCGACACCGTCTCGCTCACCACGGCGGTGGAGCTGGTGCGCCGCGCCCGTGCGCTGGCGCAGGCGCCGCCGAGGCAGCTTCGCGGCACCACGATCAGGGTGGGCGGATTCCAGGCGTCGAGCCTCGACACGCAGGAAGTCATGCTGAGGCGCTTCCCGATGCTCGTGGTGATGATCATGGGCGCGACGGCCTTGATGCTCGCCATCGCATTCCGGTCGGTGCTGATCCCGCTCAAGGCGATCCTGCTCAATACCCTGTCGGTGGCCGCCACGTTCGGGCTGATCGTGCTGGTGTTCCAGAAGGGCGTCGGTGCCGGGCTCATCGGGCTCGACGGGCCCACCGACGCGATCGTGATCGTGGTGCCGGTGCTCGTCTTCGCCGTGGTGTTCGGCCTGAGCATGGACTACGAGGTGTTCCTCCTGAGCCGCATCAAGGAGGCGTTCGACCGCACCGGCCGCAACGACGAGGCGACGATGGAAGGCGTGAGCGCCACTGCCAGCGTGATCACGTCGGCCGCACTCATCATGATCCTCGTGTTCGGCGTCTTCGCGTTCGCGCGCGTGCTCGCGATGCAGTTCCTGGGCTTCGGGCTCGCCATCGCGGTGCTGCTCGACGCCACCATCATCCGCATGGTGCTGGTGCCGGCGGTGATGCAGCTGATGGGTCGCTGGAACTGGTGGCCCGGCGTGA